>CAUUQJ010000224.1:0-3258 GCA_963547085.1 uncultured Campylobacter sp.
TATACCGCATGTATCTGCGCTTTTGCGAGCGAGAGGGTTTTAAGATCGAGGTTTTGGACTTTCAGGAGGGCGAGGAAGCGGGTCTTAAGGACGTTAGCTTCATCGTTCGCGGCGAGAACGCCTACGGATATCTGAAAGCCGAAAACGGCATCCATCGCCTGGTGCGCGTAAGCCCATTCGATAGCGCAGGGCGCAGACATACGAGCTTTTCGAGCGTGATGGTAAGCCCCGAGCTAAATGACGATATAGAGATAAATATCGAAGAGAAGGATATTCGCATCGATGTGTTTCGCGCAAGCGGCGCAGGCGGGCAACATATAAATAAAACCGAAAGCGCCGTGCGCATCACGCACATCCCAACGGGCATCGTAGTAAACTGCCAAAACGACAGAAGTCAGCACAAAAACAAAGAAGCGGCGATGAAGGTGCTAAAGTCGCGCCTTTACGAGCTTGAGCTGATGAAGCAGCGCGAAAAGGACGAGAACACGCCTAAAAGCGAGATTGGCTGGGGACATCAGATCCGTTCCTACGTACTTTTCCCGTATCAACAGGTTAAGGATAACCGCAGCGGCGAGGCGTATAGCCAAACCGATGCTATTTTAGACGGCGATATAAAAAGTATAATCGAAGGTGTTTTGATTTCACAAGCGAACAAATAAATTTTTTTGAAAGGATGAGAATGAGTGAAGATGGAATTTTGCTAGCGCTAGGATATAGCGTAAACGACGCGACGGTCGCGCAGCTGCGAGGAATTTTATCGAAGTGTGATTTTGAGGATAATGAGCTTGATCGCATCGTGGGGCTGAATGATAAGCTTAAAATTTACGGTGCGCATGTGGCGATGTCGAATTCTAACCCGTATTTTAAGATCAAAAATGACGCTACAAATGAGGAGCGCAAGACTGCTGCGGAGCAGATTATACGCTCTTGGTCGGAAAAATTTAAGCTCAAGCTACAAAAGGTCACGGGCAAAGAGACCTATTACGTTTTGGGTCGCCAAATTTCAAAAAATTAAGGAGCAAAATATGAAAAAAATTCTAGCTTTGATCGCCGCCGGGGTATTTTTGGCAGGCTGCGTTAGCAACGCACCGAAAAGCGCAGTCGATGCGCCAAAGAGCGGCAAATATTCCTTCGCCGATGTTCAAGACGGTATCCGTGCGATGAACCTACAAGGCGGCGTCGTGCAAAGCGATGCATGCAAAAACGGCAATGGCGCGATGTGTTTAAATTTTGCCGATTCTATGTATTCCAAGCGAGACTATGCTTCCGCCGCCAATGCCTACAACGCCGCATGCACGCTCTCTCAAAACTTCCCTGCTTGCCAGAAGCTCGCAGCTATGTTTGAAAAAGGCGAGGGCGTAGAGCAGAATAAATTCAACGCCATTGATCTATACCGCATCTCGTGCTATTACGGCTACAAGGATGCGTGCGCAAATATGCGCCGCTTAGGCTACAACGGCTAGCGTTTTTGGGATTTAAATTTTAAAATTCTGTTTTAGATTTACTCGCTAAGAATGAGCTGCTTTCAAATTCCATTCCGCCGTATCGTGGGATGGAATTTGTTGCATTAAAAATGCTGCATCATACATTTTGATAAAATTTTGTGTCACTTATAGCTAGAAATAAATTTTATCTACATCGTTGATATTTATATTGTGTCTAGCTAAGAAATACTCTTTCAATTCAAAATATATAGAATTTCTAAATATCGGTATTAAATAATATCTAGAGCAAGCAAATAAGCCGATATGTCCATAATGCGGTTCACCAACTCTTAATACGGGGAAAAGCGAAAATCTCCTATCGCCGCTTTTTCCCAAAACAAGATAAAAAATAAATTTTACTAATATATTGCCCACAAACTGAAACAAAGCAAAGCTCAAAAACCAACGAGCAACTACAAGATCAATCGTCATGAAAACCAAGCATAGCAATACCGCCATAAACATATATAGCAATCCTCTTTTTCCTTTAAAATTTCCTATAAAAAAGGACCAATCCATATTATGCTGCAAATTTTCACATTGCTCGACATACGCGATTTTATCTTTTTCGTAAAATTCTATTTGGTTGTTTTTAAGCCGTATCATAGGCTCCTCTTTTCTATAATCTATAAGCTCCGGCAATATAATGAATAGCGATAAGAATGATAGAAACAAAATCATGCATATACTGTCCTTGACGCTATAATCGACTGCGCCGCTGACTTTCCAATCAAAATTTACGATTATGGCAAATACGCCGCCTATAAAAAGAGAGAAAACCATTAATAGCTTTTGATATAGATATTCGTAGTTTTTAAGAATTATCGGATCTTTGTCGTAGTCCCTGGCTTTGGGGCTCTGCTGCAAAGAGTCGCTGTCATTTAAGATAAAATTTTGCGGCTCTGCGTTGTTTTCACAGGCAGAATTCCGATCCGCTTCGGCTTCTAAATTTAAAGCGCCAGGATCGGAATTTAGGGTTTCAGAATTTGAAGCTTCGGAATTTGGAACTTTAGAATTCTGGGTTTCATAATTCGAGATTTCAGAATTCGGGAACTCAGAATTCGAGGCTTCAGGATTTAGAGATTCAAAATTTGAGACTTCAGAATTCGGGGCTTCAAAATTCGAAACTTCGGAATTTTCAGTTTCAGAATTCTCAGTTTCGGAATTCTCGGCATCAAGCTCCTCGCTGCGGTTTTGCTTTGCACTGCCGCACTGCTCATTCAGAAGCCTTTTTAATTCCTCAAGCCTATTTTGATCCATTTGCCGCCTTTAAATTTGATGGACGCGCCATTTTATATCCCCGCCGCTTAAAGCTCAGTAAATTTTATCGCTCGTTCGTCGCGTTCGCATCGCCGCTCGTCGTGTTTGCTTCGCCGTCTTTTGACTTAGGCGTTTTAAAACCCCAAATCTCGCAGCGATCTCCTCGAAAATCTTGGAAATAATATCTCTCTCGCTCGCCTAAGCTTTCCACCCCCTTTTCGCACACTCGCTTAATATACGTCTCGTGCGGATACCTTAGTCTATTTGCCGCTAGGATATCGCCGGCATCCGCTTGCTTTACTAACTTGGCAATGCAGGCATCGTCTTCTTCGCCATAGCCCAAAAATACCTCTCTCACATTGCAACACGAGCCGCTGATTTTTATATATAGAGTGCACAGAATAATAACTCCTACAATTAGCAAAAAAATTTGACTTTTACTAGCTTTCAATTTCGCCCCCTTCGCGATTAAATTTTGATTTTTTCCGCAGATTTACGATTTGCGGGCGGATCG
>CAUUQJ010000225.1:0-3205 GCA_963547085.1 uncultured Campylobacter sp.
GTCTGAGCCGTGCACGCGGGCATTGACGCACGCCCAGTGGTAGCGGTAGATGAGATCGAGTGCCTGCAAAATTTCATCCGTGCCCCGCAGCTTTACGCGCGCCGAAAAATCGCCGCCGCTAAAGGTGTCCATCACAAAGGCGCAGTCGCAGATCTCGCTTGGGAAGCTTAGCTCCTCCACGAGCCCCATGGCCCACATCAGCGCCCACAGCGACTCGTATTTCCAGCCCATATTTACGGCCTCGTCGCGGCTTGCCTCGCCATGCGTGATGCGGCGCTCCATGCGCGTGAGCTTGTCCATGCAGCCGTAGCGGTTCGTAAGAAAGCCCTGCGCACCCTGTTTATCCTCATCCGCGAGTTTGCCCTCGTCTCTGATCGAGCAGGCGCACATTATCGCCGCATACGAGCAGATCGCGCGAGCGATAACCTCGTCCTTTTCGCGCGGGGTGACCTCGTCCGTCTCGTATCGCAGTGGCAGATGATCTATATACGGCACGCCCTGCGATTTTAAAATTTCGATGCTTATATCCTTGCGCTCCTGCGCGGTCTTGCCGATTTTTGCGGCGTTTGCGCTATTTTTGCCGCCTTTTTTGAAAAAATCTGAAAACGCCATGAGCTCTCCTTAAAATTTTAAACGTATTTTAAAACAATCGCGCAAAATTTCAGCTTACGACGGCGGGGCGGATTTTTAAATTTAAGCTCAAACCCAAGCTTTGCAAACCGGACGGAAATTCTGCGCCTCGTCTTGCTAATTTATACGGCGCCGCGCAGGATTGTCCGCACCTTCGATGATGCTTCGATACATATCGTCGTAAAATGCCTTTGCAGGCAATTCGGACTCTTGCGGCGATTCCAGCGAAATAAAAAATTTTAAGCTTTGCCTTAGGTCGGTTAAGTTTCGGCAGTTACTCGAACCTGTTTTGGTGGCGCCATAAGTGCCGCCGCCTCTTTTTTGCAAATGTACCGTCCCGCCACAGCCTGCAAGGATGTCCGCGATATACGGAATAAAATCGCCGAGCGGCATAAGAAGGTGGACGCGGGGTATTTTATCTCCTCTTTTAAATTTTACTCTTTATGGCTTCGGCGATCGCACGCCGCTTTAAATCAATGTTTATCTTTTGACCATGCGTCCACATAGGTAAAACGCGCTTTGCCGCGTAAATTTAAAAAGCGGCGCCCGAATTTAGCCGAGCGCCGCAATTAAAAATTTAACCGATTCGCGCATTCAAACAAAAGGCGTGATCAGGCGCATCTATCGGTTAAATTTGAGCGGGTGCGATCAATACTTAAACGAGCTTCCCGGCTCGATCAACTCGACCTTTTTGTTGTAGTTCATCTTTAGCACCGCAGCAGGCCCTAGCACGGTCGCCTTCTCGCCCTCAAGCCAAAACGCCGTACCCTCCGGCATCGCATAAACGGTCGATTTTTGATTAGCGATCAAAAATTCCTCCAGCCTCTCCTCTCTGCTCTCGCCGTTGTACCCCGCAGGCTTGCCCGAGATGAAGTGCGGATTGATCTGGTACGGGAAAATATTAAAGGTATTAAACGACTCAGGCTCGATGATCGGCATATCGTTCGTCGTCATCATCGTAGCGCCCGCGACGTTCGAGCCCGCGCTCCAGCCGATATACGGCGTGCCGTCCTCGACCATTTTGCTGATTAGGGCGATGAGCTCGTTTTCGTACATATCGTGCACGAGCTTGAAGGTGTTGCCGCCGCCTACGAATATGCAATCCGCGCTCGCGACCTCCTTCGCGGCGTTTTTAGCGTGGTGGACGCCGACGATATTTAAATTTAAACTCGCAAGTGCCTCTTTGACGCGCTTCTCATATTCGTCGTAGCTCCTGCGAAGGCTCGCGTAAGGGATGAAAACGATCTTTTTGCCCGCGAGGTTGTTCTCCTGTGCAAATTTACCGATCCACGACACCGCGTGCGATAGATACTTCGTGTCTTTGTAGCCAGAGCTTGAGAGCAGCAGCGCTCTTTGCTTGCTATGATCGCGCTTGGAGAGCTTAAACGCCTTTTCGCTCGCAGCTAGTTCGCTCGTACTGAGCATCGCAGCGCCCGCCGCCAAAGCGGCTACCTTTAGTAGGTCTCGTCTTTGATTTTGCATCTTTTCTCCTTTAAATCAAAGTTGATATCTGTTTTGAAATTATATTCCTTTACATATAAAGAGGGGCTGAATATTCGGTTTAAATTTCGCTTGCGCGCAGGCCTCGGCAAGGTAAAATTTAAAGCTTGCTAAATTCCGAAATTAGGCAAGGCGCCGCGCAGTAAAATTTAAAAGCGCGGCTAAATTTAATGAAATTTACGCTTCGGCTTTCGGGGTATATGAGCCCGTATTGAAAAAATAGCATACCCCAAAAACTATTCCGCAAATCGGCGCTACGATTAAGGCGTACAAAAATATATGAGCTGCGGCGCCTTCCAATATTCCGGTAAAAATCAAGGTCGGATATAAAAGTAAAACTATACTGGCAAAATTTTCTATCGTAAAGACCAACAAACTATCTCCTTGATCCTTGATAAAAAGGTTGCTGTATCGCTTAGTCTTAGTGTATCTTAAAAAACAGATCGTCGCGCATATAGGCAAAACTATTATCGCGACATCACGAATATCTCTAAAAATTTTAGACGACGATTCTATACCGATATTCGAAAAAAGCAAATCAAGAAAAAACATTAGCATTAGCGAGAAATAGATGGTTGTAGCCGCCGACGAATAATACCCTATAATCACGCGTCTGATAAATCTATGCATATCGTATCGCTTCTTTAAATTTTCAGGGATAGCGGCAAATTTCTCGTCCAGCTCTTTCGTGTCTGATTGAAATTTCTCGTCCACAGCTCGCTCCTTTTATAAAGCGCTAAATTTTAGAAATTATATCGAATTTAGCGGCGCAAAGTGACTAAATTTAGGTCTAAATTTAAATGCGAAAAAGTATAATCGTGCCATGGTTTTAACGCAAAATTTGATCTATGAAATTTTACCCTTGTGGAGGAGATCCCCGCGGGCAGGGTCGCTAGCTACGGGCAGATCGCGCGCCTGATCGGGCTGCCCGCTCACTCGCGGCTCGTGGGGCGCGTGCTCTCGCAAGCAGAGCTCTACGGCGACTATCCGTGCCACCGCGCCCTTTATCACGCGGGCGCTTTGGCGGCGAGCTTTGCGGCTCAGCGCGAACTGCTAGAGGCCGAAGGCGTGGAAT
>CAUUQJ010000226.1:0-3199 GCA_963547085.1 uncultured Campylobacter sp.
GCGGAGGCTAGAATTTGCGCGTTTGAATACATCTACTTCGCGCGCCCAGACAGCGTCGTAGAGGGCAAAAACGTATACGAGGTCAGAAAAAAGCTGGGCGCTGCACTCGCGCGAAAATGCGGGAGTTTAAAGGCTGATTTCGTCGTGCCCGTGCCCGATAGCGGCGTACCGGCGGCGCTGGGTTTCGCACAAGAGAGCAAAATCCCCTTTGAGATGGCGATCGTGCGCAACCACTACATCGGCCGCACCTTCATCGAGCCGACGCAAGAGGTGCGAAATTTGAAGGTCAAACTCAAGCTAAATCCGATCGGTGCGGCACTGCACGGCAAGAGCGTTGCGGTGATCGATGACAGCATCGTGCGCGGCACCACGAGCAAAAAGATCGTCGAGCTTCTGCGCCATGCGGGCGCAGCGCGCGTGCATATGTGCATCGCAAGCCCCGAGCTAAAGTATCCCGAGCGCTACGGCATCGATACGCCGAGCGTGCGCGAGCTGATCGCCGCGAATATGAGCACGGATGAAATTTGCAAATTTATAGGCGCCGACAGCCTCACGTTTCTTAGCGTACCGGAGCTCGTAGAGGCGCTTGGGGGCGAGCGCAAATACTCGCTCGTAAGCTTCGACGGCGATTATTTCATCAAAGATTAGCGAATTTAAAGGAGCAAACTATGACAAAATTTAAGATTAAGCGCGTCTATGAGAGCGCAGAGGAAGAGGACGGATTTCGCGTGCTTTGCGATAGGCTATGGCCGCGCGGCGTAAAAAAAGACGCGCTGGAGCTTGATATGTGGGCAAAGGACATAACGCCTAGCACCGAAATACGCAAGCTTTTCGCGCACAAGCCTGAGAATTTCGCCCATTTTAAGGAGCTTTACCTAGCCGAACTTGAGCAAAATCCCGCCGTGACTGAATTTTTGAAAAAAGTTAAAAACGAGCCGGTCGTCACGTTGCTGTACGCCGCAAAGGACGAGCACTGCAACCACGCGATGATTCTGCGCGATTTTTTGCAAAGCAAGGTGCGCTGAAATCTTGGCACAAAACGCACCGCTCGCCATAATTTTAAAGCAAATGTAAAATCGCCTTGCTACCAAAATCTACTCGTAAAACCGATGTGCAAGGCGTAAAATTCAGCGAACAGGCGTAAGCGGAGCGCTCTTAAAGCCTTATCGGGCGCGATTTGAGATAAATTTTCTATCCGGATGTACACTTCGCGCGCATAAAACAAACGCTAAATTTTGCGTCAGAGCTCTAAAAAAAACGCAGAATTTTATAAAAAGCGAATAAAATTTCAAGGAAAATAACTCGATTCAATATATGCAAATTTAAAACTTCATCTATCTTTTAACGCTATTTTTCATAATGCAAGCTAGGAATTTAAAAAGTGGGCTTAATATAAATTCGCAACAAATCAAATTAATTTCTTACACGCAGCATTTTTAAATTTCATTTAAGGATTTGCCGCTAACATTGCTCGTAATTTTTTACAAGGAGAAACTATGGCAATAAGTGCTAGAAATCAGCTTCACGTCGTAATCAGCGACGTAAAAACAGGTGCGGTAAATTCGCTAATCACAGCTAAAACCAGAGGCGGCGACGTGCTAAAAGCGACCGTTACGGTCGATTCTGAAAAAACTTTGGATTTAAAAGCAGGCAAAGAGGCGGTATTTTTATTCAAAGCCCCAAATGTCATTATTTCAAAGGGAGAAAATGATCTTCGCCTAAGTGCTGCGAACCAGCTAAAAGGCAAAATCACCGCCGTTAAAGAGGGCGCAATCAATGCTGAAATCGATGTCAGAACCGCAGGCGGTGAGAATCTAAGCGCGATCGTCACAAACAGCTCCGTTAAAAATTTGGCGCTAGCAGTCGGCGACGAAGTAACCGCGATCATAAAAGCTACTCAAATCATCGTCGGCGTAAAATAATCCTGCGTTACGCGAAACGATGTGCACGCTTTAAATATCACAAAATCAAAGAGTGAAATTTTATAAATTTCGCTCCTTCTTCAAAAATCTCTTTTGATAAATCAAATTTCGTAGCAGCTCAAATCGCGCTATAAGCGCTCTTTTCTCTCATGCGCGCAGATACACCCCGCGCGGCGACATCCAGCCCCAATCACACCAAGAGCGGTCTTGCCCTATTTGCCGCAGTGCGCGTTTCGCGCAAGCTTTGCATCCATGCAGCACGCAAGCCCCACTAGCACGAGATATCTATGAAACGCGGGCCCCTCTTCACTCTGCCCGCTCGCTTATAGCAATGCGCTTTCATATTTTGCGCGCTCGCTACGGCGCTACTTTGCTCGGTAGTGACCGATCCTCGCGTAAATGTCCACACCAAGAGTGAGCCGATCTAGATCATAGCAGCACGCACTAACCGCGCCCGCCGATAGATAGCAGCACGGACAGATCATCAAACCGATCGCCTCGCCCTAAATCCGAGCGTTTTTTGAGCTTTTACCGATCGGCTCGTTAAAAGACGTGGATTCCGCGGATAAAATCACTCTCGTAAAATTTCGGCTCGTAGCCGCGGGTAGCGGGTATTTGCTTTACTAAATTTGATACTCGCCGGAGCTCAACTCGCCTCGCAACAGCTTACCAAAGCGTGCGGTTGCAGCCTCTACGGCATCGTCGCCAAACTCTCCAGGCTCAAACCCGCTGCTGACAAACGGCATGGCAAACTCCATCCCGCAGTAGTTTGCCGCGATCTTAAGCGGCGTTAAAATTTCATCCAAGCTAAAGCCGATCGTGCCTTGTTTAGAGTATTCGCCAAGCGGAGTGCTGACGCTTAGCGCGAGCTGCAGGACCTTGCCCTTAAGCGCGCCGGAGCCCACCAGCTCGTGCGAAAAAAACGGCGTCGAGATAGGCCTTCAGCATAGGCGGCACGTTTAGCCAGTACAGCGGGTATAAAAATACGATGCGATCCGCGCCGCGTAGCGCGTCTTGCTCTGCGCGGACGTCGACGCGCGCAACGTCCGAGCCGTAAAGCCCCTCTAAATGGCGTACCTCTACGCCGGCAGCACCCTTTGCGACCTGCGATAGGGCTTTGTTCACGCGCGATGCGGCGAAATTCGGATGCGATAAGATCGCGAGCGTTTTCATGTTGTATCCTTTGTTAAAATTTGTAGAATCATATCGTTAAAAAGCTAAAAGTAGATTAAGAAGGGTTGTGAAAACGAGCGTTATTTTGCTTGTGAGGAACCTGG
>CAUUQJ010000227.1:0-3182 GCA_963547085.1 uncultured Campylobacter sp.
CGGGAGTTTGGGATTGGTTCGACCAAAGGCTTGCCGTAACGAAATTTTTCAAGGTTATGGTAAGCGAGTATTGGATTCCTAAAAATATCAGCTTCCTTTGGGCTATGGGCGTTATTTTGATGACGCTATTTATAGTTTTGTTCGTAAGTGGACTAATGCTCGTGATGTATTATAAGCCGGATGTAAATCTCGCATTCGATAGCGTAAATTTCACGATTATGAAAGAGGTCGAATACGGTTGGCTATGGCGACATATCCACGCAGTATCGGCATCGGTCGTATTTTTGATCTTATACATTCATACTTTAGTAGCTATTTATTACCGCTCGTATAAGCAAGGACGAGAGATGATTTGGGTAAGCGGAATGCTGCTTTTCATCATCTTTTCGGCGGAGGCTTTCAGCGGCTATATGCTTCCGTGGGGGCAGATGAGCTACTGGGCGGCTATGGTTATTACTAATCTTTTTGGAGGAATTCCCGTAGTGGGCGACGCAATAGTCGAATGGATTCGCGGCGATTATGCTGTTAGTGATCCGACGCTGACGCGATTTTTTATGCTTCATGTCTGTTTGCTGCCTCTCGTGGTGGTTGCGGTGCTGGCGGTGCATTTTTATTCGCTTAGATTTCCGCATGTAAATAACCTAGACGGCGAGGAGATTGACTTTGAGCTCGAGGGAGAGAAGTATCTGCAGGGCAAAACTAGCGAAAGCAAGGTAATTCCGTTTTGGCCGGGTTTTTTGGCGAAAGATTTTTTCTACGTCAGTATCTTTATGATATTTTTCTTTTATCTGGTCGGCTTTCACTTCGATTTTGCGATGGATCCGATAAATTTCGAGCCTGCAAACAGCCTCAAAACCCCAACGCATATCTATCCGGAATGGTACTTCCTTTGGGAGTATGAAATTCTGCGCGGATTTTACTTCGACGTAGGACCGCTCAAGGCCGCCGACATCGGGCTTATCGCATTTGCCTTCGCTGGAGTTTCGCTATTTTTTATCCCACTATTTGATCGCAGCAGCGTAGTAGCCCCCGCGCACAAAAACAAGGCGTTTTTCATTTGGTTTTGGGTTTTGGTAATCGACATGATCCTGCTTAGCCTTTTCGGCAAGCTCCCTGCAGACGGCGCGGAGCTTGGTATCGAAAATAAATACTGGGGCTTTGCTTTATCGATCATCTATATCGGATTGCTCGTCGTAGTGCTTCCGTTAATTACAATCGCAGAAAGAAAGAGGGTCTAGCCATGAAAGAGATAAGAACCCTAATCTTGGTGCTTTTTTGTGTGGGAATTTTATACTGGTTTATCGAGCCGTATGCTCATACTAAGCTTAGTCCGCACACCGATCCGGTAAATTATGACTTTGCAGCAGGCGATACGGCTTTAGCCGCGCATAACGTAGCCGCAGCAGAAAGCGCTTTGGCCGTAGCAGAAAAGGGCGGAGATGAGACGATGATAAAAAATTCTAAAAAAGCCCTAGCCAGCGCGAAAGAGCAACAAGACAAAACGGTGCTTTTTTGGGACGAGATAAATAAAATCGATCTTAGTAAAGGCGATGCCGTGCGTGGCGCTGAAACCTTTACAAATGCAGGCTGCACCGCATGTCATGGAGTAAAAAGTGCAAATATCCCCGCTCCTATGGACGCGGCAAGCGCCAGTGCCGCATACGGCGTCAATCCTCCGGATCTTAGCAGCGCAGGCTATCTATACACCGATAAATTTTTAGCTGCGCTCATCAAAGATCCGATCATGGCTCTTAAGCTAGATCAGAAATTTGGCGACGAAAAGCCTTTTCCGATGCCTGGATTTTTCGGTGCGGGCGGTGATCTAAATCAAGAGATCGCCGATATCGTAGCCTATCTAAAATCGCTCGCTCCTAGCGAGGATAAGCTAATCGCCTCTGAGGCTGCTGCTAGCGATATCAAGCAAGGCACTGAACTAAATGAAGCGCAGAAAAAATTCCTTTTAAGCAAGGCGGTTTTTGAGGATGCTTGTCTAAGATGCCACGATGTCAAGTATGATAAGCTCTTTGCATCCAGCGATAAGGCTAGCCTGGCTGCGTATATGGGCTCGACGCCTCCGGATCTTTCGATGATGATCCGTTCTAAGGGCGCCAACTATCTGCACGAGTTTATCAATGATACGCAAAAGAAGCTTCCAGGCACTTCGATGCCGCGCGTAGGCTTGAACGAAAACGCTGAAGCCAAGGTCGTGGAGTATCTAGCTGACGTAGGCGATAGCAAAAAAACTGAGCGTGAAGCTACAACCATAAATATTATGATTTATTTCTTGATCCTTTCTGTTTTTGCAGGTCTTTGGAAAAGCAAAATTTGGTCGAAACTTCACTAAAATTTTAGCAGTCGGAGTAAAATCCGACTGCCGTTTAAAATTCCGTCATATCCTAAATTCTATTAAATTCCATCTATCAAAAAGCTCTCGCAATTGAGAATTTAGCCGCTTTCGTGCTTTATGATAACCGCTTTTTTTATTACTTTTTAAGATTTTTCTACATATAATTGCCGCTCAATTTTGAAATTTAATGTATGAATTCAACTCAAGAAGGGTCAGATGAAATTTTTTAAATTTGCGGTTTTAGCTCTAATTTTTCCGCTTGCTATGCTTTTTGCGGATACGGATTATCGCGCCGAAGCAGCGACGATAAAAGAGAAATTTGCTCAAGCGATCAAGCTTTATGTTGATGGTAACAATTCTGAAGCTAGAAAAATAACCCAAGAGGCGTATTTTGGGCATTTTGAAAATCTAGAAGCTGGCATCCGCATAAATTTGGGACAGAAAAAATCCTACGATATGGAGAAGCAATTCGGCGATATCCGTAAAGCGATCAAGGCGGAAAAGCCGCTAAATGAGATCCAAGCGATGATCGATAATCTAAATCGTGAGATTGATGAGGTTCTGCCTGCGATCGAATCTGGTCATCGTCTCGTAGCCGAGTATCAAGACGGAGGCGACGGCAGCACTTCTGCGCCAGCCTCAGGCGGGAATTCTGCAGCATCCGGTACAACTTCGCCTTGGATGAGCGTCTATACGGAATTTAAAACTGAGCTGGATAACGCTAAAGCTGCGTTTGATAAAAAAGACACTACTGCGCTAAAAGCTGCGCTAAATCGCGCGAAATTTGATATCTACCGCAACGAACGCCTAGAAGAGGCGGTACGAAAATATGTCT
>CAUUQJ010000228.1:0-3168 GCA_963547085.1 uncultured Campylobacter sp.
AGGCACCCAGTTTTTATAGTCCGGTTTCATCTTCGCTCCTTTTATTAAATTTAATACCGCGGTGGCAAAGCACGTCGCGGCAAAATTTTAAATTTCGCCCGTAAATTTTAAAGTCCGCAGCTCAAAACCTCGCTTAAATTTAGACGCACGCTAATAGGTATACTTAAACTCCGCGTAGTAGTTGCGCCCGGGAGCCGGAGTATAGACGTCTGCGCGTAAATTTTGGTTGTAATTATACTCCTCGTCAAAGACGTTTTTGACTCCGGCGCTTATCAAAAACCCGCTTGCGAAGCGATACGCAGCGCCCAGATCTACGATCGTGCGCGAATCGATCCTGTCGTGGTTGGCGTCGTGCGATGATGAGAAATATTTAAAATCGCTCATTAGCGTTAAATTTCTAATCGGCTCGTAATCGACGCCCAAAACGAACTTCGAGCGCTCCACTAGCGGGACCTGCTTGCCCTTATTCGCGCCGGATTGGATCTTGGCGTCCACGTATGAAAAGGTCTCGCTGAGCTTTAAATTTGAAAGCAGACTTTGCTCCGCATACAGCTCCACGCCCTTGCGGCGCGTCTCGTCGATATTTATAAAATGCCAACCGCTATTAAAGCCGCTACCGAGTAGCTCGTTTACGATCTCGTTTTTCGTATCGGTCCAAAACAGCGTCGCGCTTACGTATTGCCCATAGATTAGATCCTTCATGCCGATCTCGTAGGTTTTAAAGGTTTCAGATTTGAGGTTATTAAGCACGTAAGGGCCGTTGCGACTGAGCTTGTCGATGAGCTGATTAGGACCCGGCGAGATATAGCCTCGCTCAAATTTAAAATAGACATTGCCGTCTTTAGAATATTTAAAATTCGGCGTGATCTCAAAAGCGTAGTTGTTTTTATCGTCCGTTACGTGCGTGCTGTCTTGAGTGTGAAAGATGCGCCCCATCCTACGCATCGTCGTAGAGACCTCGCGATCTACTTTGTATTCGGCGCGCTCAAAACGCCCGCCAGCACTAAGTGAAAATAGCTCCGTAAAGTCGTGCTTTTCTAAGGCATAAACCGAGTGCGTCTGTTTTTGCATATCAAAGATCGTAAGTTGTGAAAGGCTCATCATAGGATTTATCGCGGTATTAAAATCGATCCTGCGGAAGCCCTTGTTTTTGAGATAATCATATCCCGCTATGAGCTCGTCGTTATCATAGGTAAGCTTGCCCTTTAAATTTGCCCCCTCTTTGCGATCTTTCATCACAAAGCCCTTTTGTAAAATTCTAATATCTTGGTAATAAGGCTGTAAATTTGCTTCAAATCTATCACCGAATTTCACCGCATAATCCAAGTCAAAATTTAGTCGCGTGCTTTTGGTAAAGGTCCTCTCACCTCCTTGTTGGCGACGATCTTCCTTGAGCTCAACAAGCCCTAAACCCGGTACATCATGCGTCCTAGCGCGATAAAAGCTCGGATTAAAAGAGAGGCTTTGGTCATCTGAAATTTTATAATTTAGTCCAAATGATGTATAGTAGCCTCGCTCTCTTTCGCCCTTACGGTATCCATGCTGATCAAAGCCCTTTATTGCGGTCTTTAGAAATAGATTTTCGCTCACATTCCCGCCTGCGCCGAAATTTAGATCTTTATAATTATACGACGCGATCTTGGTGGAGACATTGGCGTACGGGTATCTGGCGCCCTTTTTTGTGATAATATTTATCACACCGCCGCTGGTGCCGCTGCCGTAAAGCACGCTACCGCCGCCAGGGATGATCTCCACGCGCTCGATATCTTCGATCGGAACTAAATCGATCGGGATGGTCGTCGGCGTCGTGTCAATCATATTGAGCGCGACTCCGTTAAGAAGGACCTTGACGGAGGTATTGGCCTTCGCGCCCTGCCCGCGTAGATCAACCGATCTGCCGTTAAAGCTAACCCCAGGCGCCTTTTCTAAAATCTCACGCAGATCACGGTAACCGCGGTTTTCCGTATCCTCCGCGGTGATAACGGAGACGTTGCGAACCTCGTTTTTAAGCGTGTCCTCAAAACCTGTCGCGGTAACTACGATGGTACCCAGCTTTGTGGCGTTCGCGCCGGAAGCGCTTTTAGGAGCTGCAGAATTTACCGCCCCCGCGTTAGGCGCGATATTTGCGGATGTAGCGTTGTTTTCAGCCCCGTTTAGTTGTAAAGCAGCGCACAAACTTAGCGCGATCGCGGCATTTGAAAGATAAAATTTCTTAAACATCACTCTCCCCTATTCAAAATTAGAATTTTGCGAATGATTTGCAAATGCTATATTATAATTTCTCTTGATTAAATAATAATAAATTTCAAAGATTAAAGATAGATTTTTTAAAATTTTGGCGTAGATTGGATGAAATTTTGATCTTGAACGTTTTACGTAGCGCGGTAAAATTTCGGTTTTAAATTTAGACTCTTTAGCGGTTTTTATTTCTTAAAGCGGCAAATTTGCAAAGCGGATCTAGCTGGAATTTTTAAAATTTAATCAATCCCTAAAATCATACCCGTCTAAAATGCGCCCAAAAGTATTAAGCCTATCCTGGCGCTCATTTTTTATTCCTAAGGCCTTTTGATTTTGTTTGAGTATCAATTATTTTTTATCATGGCTCACCCTCTTTAGCCACTCTTTTTCAAATTTATAATATCTTTCAAGCTTTTTATTCTTTTCTGCTTGATTCCACTTTTCTATCTCGGCATAATCTTGCAGCTTGCCCCCGCACTTAGGGCAAACACTCCTATTTTTAACGTCTGAGAAATTATAAAATTTAAGACATCCTTTGCAGCGCATAAATTTAGGATAATATTTTACGCTTTTTTCGGAGCGAAATGCGAGATATAAGAAGAAAGCGCACGCCGCAAAGCATAAAATTCCTATGATGATACGCAGATACGTGCTTTCAAATTTTACCGATGCCATAAAGTCGGGTTTTATATCAACTCTCCCCAATAGAGCGGCCGCCAGCCCCCATGCGAAAAAAGCAAAAAAGCCGATTAATGCAAAAATTCTATTTAGCATTTTTATATATTCCTCTATAACAAATCAAAATTTCATCGCTTTTTAAATTTACGCTTTTTGGGCTTCGGGGATTTAACGCCTTGATGAGGAGCGTTTCTTCGCCAGTAGTCGCCGTCATTATACTCCGTAAGCTTTTTGCCGCAGTCCGGGCAAATT
>CAUUQJ010000229.1:0-3166 GCA_963547085.1 uncultured Campylobacter sp.
AGCCTGCCGAGATGATGAGAACGTTTAATATGGGCGTTGGCATGATCGTCGTAGCGCCGAAAGAAAACGCGGACTTTGTGCTCGCTAACACCGACGGCTACGTCATCGGAGAGGTCGTAAAAGGCGAGGGCGTGCAACTCGCGTAAATTTGAAGCGGTAAAATTTGCCGCTTTTTGTCAAAGCAGGGTTTATGTTTAGACTAAATTTTAAAGCAGGTATTGCGACCGCTTCCAAAAATAGCGCCGAGAATTATTATATGATAGGCCTAGCGGACGATAAGTATGACTATAAAAACTATCTGCTTTTCCAAAGACCGATCAAGCTCGGGCAGTATGAGGACGCAGACGCACCGCATAACGGCTTATACGCCAAGTGTAGGCGACGTATGCTATAACGGATGCAAGGCAGTGAAAATAACTAGCGAGCTTATCGTTTTTGAAGTCCAAGATAGCGTCATCGCCGTGGATATCCGCGGCGTTAAAATTCCCAAACGCTTCATTCAGTATTGCAAAGAAATTTTCGGCGATCTGCTTAGCATCGAGGGGCAAATTTAAATACGCAGCGGCACGCAAAATTTAGCAAGCATGCCGCAATATCCATGATACTACACCGCGTCCTTTGCGTCCGCTTTTTCGATGAGGCTTTTATACTCGTCTTCGCTTAGATGCTCCAGCCAAGTTACGTTTTTGCCCTCCTTTTCAAAGGTTACCGCGATGTGCTCGCCGTCTTCTTGCAGTCCGGCTCCGTGCCAGTGTTTGACGCCAGGCGGACAGAGCACTACGTCGCCAGCACGAGCGATTTGCACGATGCCGTCCGCCGTGCCAGTGTAAATTTTACCCTGCGTTACGATTAAATTTTGCCCCGCGGGATGCGTGTGCCATGCCGTACGTACTCCGCGCGGGAAATGCACTAGCGCTGCTCCTGCATTTGCATAAGGCGTCGCGTCGAAAAGCAGCGTGACCTTAGGCAGACCGCCTGCAAAAATTTTATCGCTCACCTTGTCATAGACGGCGAGATTTTCCTTTTTAACTAAAACTTGCTTTTCCTGCACCCTTTCTCCTTTATTTATATCTTTGTCATTCAGCAATCTCTTTAAATACCGAAAATAATGCAAAATTTTATAAATTTACGTTAAAATTTAAATACAAAAAGCAACCGGACCATTAAAGACTTTTTAAAATCCCCCTTGCGTTTTGCGCCTTTGCTTCGCCTACGCATTCACCTAAAATTTTAAAAATTCTCTCGAATTGCTCGTCTGTGACGCCTAAATTTCTAGCTCCGCCCAGGTGCGATTTTAGCTGCATATTGACGTTATTTAGCGCCGCTAGTGTTGAGACGGTGATAATCTCACGCTCTAAAAAGCCTAAATTATCCCTGCTAAAAAGATAGCCGAAAAGATAGGTCTTCAGTCCGTGATCGACCGCAGGCGCGTCAAAAAGTACCGTACCAGAATAATCGCTCCCGAAGATGTATTTTTGCGTCTGCTCTCCAAGCGCGTAAAAATCGCTGTCCACAGTAACCGGGCTCGCATCTTTGTCGGCTTCGTCTTTAATGCCCGCCGCCTCGTGCTCTTTTACGAGGCCGTTAAAAAGTATGAGCCCGTTTAGCCCTATCGGAAAGCCGATATAGGCGCTTTGATGCGACAGTGCCTCTCTGATCTCGCTCACGCTAAGCCCTGCTTTTAGAGCGTTTTGCAGCGCGCCTTTTAGTTTGTCCGCATCTGCTGCGGCCGCATAAGCAGCCACGCTAACGAGCGCTAGCTGTTTGTCGCTAAGCGCCCCGCTAAGCTTTGCCGCGTGCGGAAGTTCGTTAAAATTCACCATCGTTTGTTCCTTTGCCGTGTTTAAATTTAAAGCGGCGTGAGCTACTGGAATAATCCAAAAATTTCATCTTTGCTCCTTTTTTGGTAAGGCTTGTCTTGCAACTTGCAGACGAGCGCTAAAAAGTAAAAGTCATTCAAAGGCGCTCGCAAAGCAGGCCGCTTAACGAAACGTAAAACTATTTATTTCCCATGGGCTTATCAAACACCGACGATGTCGCGTCCTTAAAGTCCATCGCCTCTCCTGCGATGCCCCTTGTGTCCTTCATGTCCGCCATCACGAGCGCCATTTTTTGCTCGGCGTTTTTAAAGGCGCTTGAACCCATAAAAAGATACTGTGCAGGCATAGCCTGGCGCGAGATCTCAAACATCACAGGCCCAAAGGTCGCCGGATCACCCGGCTGTTTGCCGTTGTAAGCCTTAAATTTCTCGATAGTAGCGCTTCTAAACTCATCGTAGTCTCTGATCGCATTCGCACCGGTTTTAAGGCTCTCGCCTAAAAATTCCGTCCTAAAGCCCGTCGGCATGACGTTTATCGCGCGGATACCGAACTGATTTAACTCCAAATTTAGCCCCTCGCTAAGCGCGGAAACGGCAAATTTACTCATGCAATAAGGCGTGCTAGCCCCGCTCGTGCGAAAGCCGCCGATCGAGCTTAGATTAAAGATACGAGCGACAACCTTCTCTTCGCTACCGCCGTCTTTTATCGCTTGCGGACGCATTAGTTTAAGCGCGGCCTCCGTTAGTAAAAACGGCGCAAAGACGTTTACCTCAAACTGCGTCCTTAAATCAGCCTCGCTTGTCTCCTCGACTATGCCTAAAAGTCCGTATCCGGCGTTATTCACGAGGTTATCGATGCGACCGAATTTTTTCTGCGTCGCCTCCACCAGCGCCTTAAATTTAACTTGCAGATCGCCTTCGAATTTTAACTCGAACGGCAAAAAATTCTCGCTCTCGCCGCCGAATTTCTCATTTAGTTTTTTCATCGTTCTTGACGTGGCGACGACCTTATCGCCTCTACTTAGAGCGTAATTTTGCCAGACTCTCTCCAAAGCCGCCCGTAGCGGCTGTGATAAGCCAGATTTGATTTTCCATGTTTTTCTCCTTTATTAAATTTTCTTTCGCGTTTAAATTTACGCTAGCTAATATCGCGTTTTATAAATTCTCGTCTCTTAATTGCCGCCTTTTGGCCAATTACGGATCGCCGTAATCGAAAAATAGGCTTGTTTTTATTGTTTTGGCGTATTATCCTTCATCCAGTTTACGAGCCACTTTACCCTGCCGTCGTCTCTGTGATCGAAAAACAGCGTCTTATCAGTATCAAGTGCAGCAATGGCAGCCATATCA
>CAUUQJ010000230.1:0-3151 GCA_963547085.1 uncultured Campylobacter sp.
TCATTAAAAACAGCAAATTTTATCCGCTGGCGGGGGATCACTTTTTCTTTTTGCAAAGCGCGGATTTTATCGGCGAACAGATCGAAAAGGAGCTTGGCGGCAGCTAAATTTAACGATTTGGCGCCGCGCTAAATTTAAAGCGAAACGCGATTTGGTGTAAATTTTAAAATTTAACCGCAAAATTTTAATGTCGCACCGCGAAAATCGTGCTTTAGATGCAAAGACAGATCGTGCGAAAGGCAAGAGCGGGCGCATTTTAAAAAGCGTTTCAATGCGGCGCTTTAGTGCAGTTCGCCCGCGTTTTAAAATTTTGTGGAGTGTTTGCGCTAAAGACCGCGAACCAAAGCGTAAATTTTAAATATAAAAGCCGCGAAGTATGCGGCACATATTTAAATTTAGCGGCGCAAAATCTGCTCTTTGGGCGCGTAGTATAAAATGCAAAGCTCAAATTGCGGCGTGCCGCGTTAAATTTTAAATTTACACGGCAGCGGATCGTTTCCGCTCTGTGTTTGCGGCAGCCGTACAAGGCGCGGCGAAACCGCTGCGTGCACCGCAAAACGGACGATTAAATTTGGCCGCATAGCCGCGTCATGTATTTGCCGCGATACAAGGCCTATGTGCCGTAAATAATGCAAATCATCGCGCGAGATAGGGTGCTATATCGCAAGATACGCAGCGTGCGAAAATTTCAGGTCGCGAAAGATAGATACGGCGCGGTATCGAAAACAGGGGCGGCGCGCGGCGGCAGTAAATTTATCTAGCGCGGCTCGTGCAGCTTTCGCGAGCGCGTGAATTTATGAGCGCGCAAGTTTACAAAAATAGAATTTGCAAAGCGAGAATTCGTAAAATTTGCAAATGAAGTCGAATGTCGGTTAGCCCGAGCTCGCCCCCTTTGCCCGCACAGGCTCGCAAGGCGGGCGCCTAAACTTATAAAAAGGAATTTTAAAAGATGAATATAATATTTTTGATCGCGCACGCGGCATTCGTCCTGCTGATGGGCTTTTATCTGATCACCTGCCTGCAGTGGTTTTCGTATAAGCCCGCGCGCATCATCTTTCACTTCACCAAACCCGCGTGGCACCTCTATTTTTTGATTTTGCCGCTGGCGGCGTATTTTGGCTGCGAGATCGCAGCGGGCCTCTGTGCGGCTAAATTCGGCGCCGCGTCCCTTTATGCCCTGCGCGCCGCTAAAATTTTAATCGTCGCGGCCTACGCGCTCGCGCTTTATTTTTGGCAAAGAGGGCTAGATAAAAAGCTCGTCTTTACGCCGCGCGTAAAGCGATTTTTTGCGATTTTGGCGGTTTGTGTGTTTAGCTTTAACGCCGCGTTTTATATTGCGGGGGTCCCGATTTTGCCGATCTTTTTACCGCTTGGCGCGGGCCTTGCGGCGAGTTTTGCTTACGAGCGGGCGCAGGCTGCGAAATTTAAGGCCGACGCACGCAAAAAACTGGCCTTGATGCCCTCTCTTACGATCATTCAGATCACCGCGAGCTACGGCAAGACGAGCATTAAAAACTTCTTGTATCAAATTTTAAAAAGCGACTTTCGATGCTACAAGACGCCGCGCTCGGTAAATACGCTAGCAGGGCTAGTGCGCGACATAAACGAGGCGCTACCCGCAGATACGCAGATATACATCGCCGAAGCAGGCGCCAGGCTAAGCGGCGACATCGCCGAGATCACCGAGTTTTTGGCACCGCAGATCGTCGTCGTGGGAGAGATCGGCGCGCAACACATCGAGTATTTCAAAAGCATTGAAAATATCCGCAAAACCAAGCTCGAAGCGCTCACAAGCGCGCGGCTAAAGCATGCGTTTTTGCACAGCTCCACGCAAAAAAGCGCGGACGAGCGTGTCACGATCTACGACGAGGGGCTGGAAATTTGCGGCGCGGATCTGGACGGAATAAAATTTAGCCTTGGCTTGAGCGATGATGAAAGCGGTGCGAGCAGAGAAAATTCTGCGCTGCACGTAGGCACATCTGCCGCAGAGAGCGAAGGGCAGGGTGATTTGAGCCTAGATGCAGGCAGTGCGGCATGCGCGAGAAAAGACAAAAATTCTAAAAATTACGGCGCCGATTTTAACGATACAAATTCCATGTCCCGCACCGAACGGAGCGAGCAAGAATTTTACGAACAAGCCGCCTGCGCCGCTAGCGACGATAAAATTTGCAGCGACAAAGAGCGGGGCACGCAAGAGGCTCCAAACGAGCGTAAAATTTTAAACGGGCGGAGAGAACTATGCAAGCGCGAGGAGTTTTTCGCGCCGATTTTGGGTAAATTTAACGCTGCAAATCTCGCCGCGTGTATAAAGATCGCGCGATTTTTAGGGCTTAGCGCAGATAAGATCAAAAGCCGCGTCGCACACGTCGGCGCCGTCGAGCACAGGCTTGCGCGGCTCGATGCGGGCGGCAAGATCATCATCGACGATAGCTTCAACGGCAATCTAAGCGGCATGCTGCAAAGCTACGAGCTGATGCGAAGCTACGGCGGGCGTAAGGTCATCATCACGCCGGGCATCGTCGAGAGCACGCGCGAGGACAACGAGACGCTGGCCGCCAAGATCGATGAAATTTTTGATCTCGCGATCATCACGGGCGAGCTAAATTCCGAGGTGCTGCAAAGCAAGATCGATCCGGCAAAGACTATCGTTTTGAAAGATAAGCGCGATTTGCAGCGAATTTTGAGCGAAAATACGCACAGCGGCGATCTAATTTTGTTTTCAAATGACGCGCCGAGCTTCATTTAAGCGGCTTTGGCGGCACGGCTTGCTTTGCCTGACGCCATACGGCACGATTTGGCAGTCGTGTTTTTGAGCAAAAGACTTTGAGTGAGTGCGGCGAGTAATTTATAAAGTAGCGCGATCTATCGGGCGATTAGTTTGAGCGTGCGGCGCGATCTGTTTAAATAGATAGCCTGTGCGGCGAAATTTCGGCGCGCCGTTATAAAATCGCAATCTCGCGCGCGATTAAATTTACGATCAAATTTAAAGGAAAGCCATGGATTTACGAGAAAAGATGCTAGGGCGGCTGCTGGCGTTAAGCGAGGAGAAGTTGGCGAAATTTTCGCAGCGCCTAATACCCGCGCCGCAGATTTTGGGCGTGCGCACTCCCGCACTGCGCGCACTTGCTCGCAAAAGCTTCGCCGCTTTGGG
>CAUUQJ010000231.1:0-3140 GCA_963547085.1 uncultured Campylobacter sp.
AATTTTTTTAACGCTTCTTTGACAAGATCTGACGTATTCGTGCTGCTGCAGCCCGCTAAAATTTGATTGATCTTATCGCGCTTAAATCCAAGACTTTGTAGCGCGGATGCCGCTTCATTTTTATAAGTCTCGCTAGGACCGAATTCCATTAGCTTCGCATCGCCTAGTTCGGCAATGATCCGTCTAGCGGTCTTTGGGCCGATACCCGGAACTGAAGTTAGCGTCGCAGCATCCCCCGTAGCTACGCAACGTGCGAAATCCTGCGGAGCGAGCGTCGAACAAACCGCCATCGCCGTGCTTGCACCTACGCCACTAAGCTTGATTAGGGTTTCAAACATCTTTTTTTCACTCTCGTCTAAAAACCCATACAGCAAATCGGCATCCTCGCGCAGAATTTGCACGCACACAAGCTCGGTCAGCTTGCCCTGCGTGAGCTTCGCAGAGGTATTTAATGACAATGAAAGAGCGTAGCTTACGCCGCTAGCACATTTAATGACGCAAGCAGTGGGCTCCTTGCGCGTTATAATCCCTTCGATCGCCGCTATCATCTAAGAGCCTTTAAAATTTCATTTATACTCTCATTAAGCGCTAAATTTAGAGCATTATAAATGCTTTGCGAGCTAGGATCAGGCACGAAAACGCGCTTAGTGACGATGCCTGATTTTATGCTTTCTAAAGAATTTAAAATTTCATATCCCATCGTGACGGTTGCTTGATCGTTATTGATCTGAAGTGCTACGATGCTGGTTTTTAGGCGCAAATCCCGCTCTTTTGGCACAAAGATCGGATTTAGCGAGCAGGTGGAAAATGCCGCATCAAGCAGCGCCTTATATACCATCTCGCTAGGCATAGTGATAAATTTGGCGTCGCTTGCGAACCGCGTTCGGTTTCTAAAATCCACTATTAAAATATCCCGCCTATCGACGAGATCGGTCGCCGTGATGGTGTCGATAAAGATATTTTTGCGCGCACCGCTAGGATTTACGCAGCGCTTTTGATCATAACGCAGCTCGTAGTAGGTGTATGGCTTAGCCTGCTTGGCTAAGCAGCCGCCTAAAAATATCGCTGCTAGCGTCACAGCAAGCGTAAACTTTATAAAATTTTTCATCTTTATTCCTTTTTATCGTCGCGATCCGCGCCTTTAGAAGTGTCTTTAAAAAAGAAATCATAAGGATTGTCCTCTAGCCTAAACATCGCACCTTGGAATTCTCTAAGCGATTTTTTTAGCTCGCCAAGAGTGTTTTTTGCCTCCTCAAGCGTAGGATCCAAGATCGCTTTTAGATTGTACTCGCCGCGATCGATACGCTTAGTGATGATACCTGCGGTTTTATCCAGTGAATTCGATAGATTGGCAGCACTCACGGCAAAAGCGTTTAGATTATCTAACAGCGCGTCTAGCTCCTTCTCGCGCTCGTTTAAATTTGCTATGAGAGTATTTACGTTAGCAAGCAGCGCGTCTAGGCCTTGGAATTTTTTCTCATCGCTTAACTCAGCGCTAAATTTATCCATCGAAGATAGAATTCTATCCACTTTATCGGTATTTTGCTTAGATAACAGCCCATTAATCTTAAAGATCATCTCACTTACGCTGTCGGTAATGACTTCGGCTTTGGAGCCGATTTTATCAAGAAGCGTTTTATCCAGCGCAATTATCGGCTTTTTATCATTCGGCGGGAAAAGCTTGCCGCTTCCTTTCGTGATATTTATAAACGCGATTCCGCTGATGCCTTGAGATTCTACCTTGGCGACGCTATCTTGCGAGATCGGCAGTTTGCTTTTTACCGAAATTTCAATCTCAATAATCGCATTTTCGATATCGGCAAAGTCGATGCTTTTGATGATGCCCGCATTTACGCCGATAAATTTAACCTCAGAATTCTCCTTAATGCCTACGGGAAGCTCTTTTGTGTGGATATAGTAGGAGCGGTAGCTCTCGCCGCGATCGGTCTTTGTAAGCATCCACCACATAAATGCCGTAAGAGCCGCGACGCAGATCATAACAAATGCGCCTACTATCGTGTATGAAGTTCTATTTTCCAATCTTTTCTCCTAATTTCAGAGCGTAAAATTTAAGCCCTGCGATATGCCTTAAAAATAGCCGTTTGGGCTTAAATTTTAAAACTTAGCCTTTTCTCAAATAGCCGCAAAATTCGCAGAATCATCTGAGTTTAAATTTTAAAGCTTAGCGTGCATTTTGAAATTTCAAAATATCGTCGCGCCGTATTTTAGCGTAAAATTTTACCGCCCCGGTTTAATTTAGCGCCGCTTGCTTGTTAAAATTTTAAAATTTATGCACTATCCAATAAATGCACCTAAATGCGCCCTTAAATACGACCCGCCTAAATTTTAAAATTTCGATTGAGCCGCTAAGGTCTAAATTTTAAAATTTAAGCCCTGCGGAGCCTGGAATTCCTCGCTAGGTTTGAAATTTAAAATTTTACTGCCGCTATTTTAAAATTTCAGCTTGCACCTATATAAATTTTATCCGATTTTACCCGCCGCGATGCGTATTCCGGCTCGGTAAATTTCAAAACTCAATCCCTTTGCCTCATCTTAAATAGCTCTTCAAGCGGGTTATTCTTTAGGCTTGAAATTTCCTCGATGCTTCCTTCAAAGGCTATTTTTTGATTATCCACGATCAAAAACCGATCCAAAATGTCAAAGATACTATCCACGTCGTGCGTCACCATCACGACCGTGACGCCGAGGCTGTCTCTAAGCTCGCAAACAAGCCTATCAAGGGCTCTGGCGCTGAGCGGATCAAGCCCCGAGTTTGGCTCGTCCAAAAATAAAATTTCAGGACTAAGTGCTAGCGCGCGAGCCAGCGCCACGCGCTTTTTCATACCGCCGCTAAGCTCGTTTGGGCTAAGCGCGGCAGCCTCCTTCTTAAGCCCCACCTTTTGGATCCAAAACATCGATAGCTCATCTATCTCGCGCTCGCTAAATTTAGAGTATTCGCGCAATAACACGCCTACGTTTTCAAGCACGCTCATCGAGCTGTAAAGCGCGCCGAACTGAAACATCACGCCGCATTTTAGGCGAATCTCGTTTTGCTCCGCCTCGCTCGCGCGCCAAATATCGCGTCCGAAAATTTTAATCTCGCCGCTTTGCGGGCGCTTTAAAAATATGAGCGTTTTCAT
>CAUUQJ010000232.1:0-3089 GCA_963547085.1 uncultured Campylobacter sp.
ATTTATTCGCACCCGCTCTGCGGCGTGATCGCACGGGTTGGAAGCGCGGCATAGCATGAGCGCTTGTTTTTGACGAGCAGAGCGCGTTTTATGCAAACAAAGCGTTTTCCATGTGGGCGGGGCTGTGCGTTTTGCACAGACGAGGCGCCGGTTTTGACGGACAGAGCGCATTTTACGCAGATGAGGCATGCTCCGCGCGGGGTTTTACGCCTATGAAGGGCGCTCGCGCGGGCAGGGCGTCCTTGCGCGCATGAAATGAAATTTATCCGCGCCTTTGCGGCACATCTCGCGGCGCGATTGGGTGCTTTGCTCTGCCGCGAGCAGATAAAATTTACGCGCTATGCTCGCTTCTTAGCGCAGGATGTCGCAGCGTAGCGCGAAATTTTACCGCATCTGCGTTTGCCGCGATGCAGATCGCTACGGCGCCGAGATTAGAATTTTGCCGCGCCGAGAGATCGTCTCAGTGCAAATCATCGCGGCATAAGCTATCACGCAGTCTACGCACCCCGTGTCTGCGCATGACTTAAAATTTAGCGCGATATGTTCGGCGATGCGTGCACGAGCGAGCCTATTTTATATTCGTGCGCGGCTTAAAATTTAACCGCGTCCGCGGCGCCGAGGTCGGAATTTTACTCCGCTGTCAAGTCTCCGCCGCCGAGGGCAAATTTCATTTCATCGCGGCCCATCGTAGCGTCTAGATCAAATTACTCCGCCGCAGATCGTCATCCGCTACCGATCCGAGCAAGCAGATCCCCCAAAAATCGCGCTTTTCGTATCGCAGACGCGCCAAAGCTCGCGCCATTCGGGCTGGAAGGTGCAGTGCCCGATCTTAAATTTACGCAGCAGCTCGTCGCTAAGCGTCGCGATCAGGCTTTGAAATTTTAGCAGATCGTGCGGCGAGATCACGATGTGTGCGGTCAGGACGTACATGTTGTGCGTGATCTCGCTGACGTGGATGTCGTGCACGTCTAAAACTCCCTCCTGCGCGGCGATCAGCTCGCGTATCGCTTCGATCGGTATCGGCGAACTTTCGAGTAAAATTTCGATACTTTGGCGGATGAGCGAGAACGACCATTTGCCGATCATGAAGGCGATCAGTAGCGCCAGCGCCGCATCGATCCACACGGCGCCCGTAAAATACAAAAATATCGCGCCGATGACGACGCCCACGGAGCTTAGAAGGTCGCTCATCATGTGTAAAAAGCTCGATTTTATGTTGATGTTGTGCATGTCGGCCTTAAGCAGCAAAAAGCCCGTTATGCAATTGACCGCAAGGCCGAAGACGGCGATGACGATCAGTGTTTTGGCGTCGATGGGCTGCGGATTTACGAGCTTTTGCACCGCCTCGTAGAGGATGAAGACCACGAAAACCGCCGTCGTGACGGAATTTATAAAAGCGACGATCACCTCGGCGCGGTAAAAGCCGAACGTACGCTGCTCGCCGCCGTTTTTCTCGCTAAGCCAGACCGCAAAAAAGCTAAGACTTAGCTCAAAGACGTGCGAAAACATATGCAGCGTGTCGCTTAGCAGCGCCAAGGAGTTCGTGATGATCGAATAGACGAACTGAATGATCATCGCGATCGTCGTGATGATGATGCTTGCGCGCAGCATGCGCTTGTCCGCGTCCTTGGCGCCGTGCGTGTGGCAGTGCGAGTGCGCCCCTGCGTGCGCCGCGTCGAGCAAAGGCTCGTGCGAATGCGCTCCTTGCAGCGGTTCGTGGCGTAAATTTTTATCTAAACAGCGCATGAAAATCCTTCGGAATTTAAATCGATGCGGCGATTTTACTGTAAAAATTTTAAAATTTCAAAGCAAGCGCAAAGCGGCGGAATTTTACGGCGCCTTGAGACGGTTGAATTTTACGGCACTTTGAGATGGCTGAATTTTATGGTGTCTTGAGACGACTGAATTTTACGGTGTCTTGAGACGACTGAATTTTACGGTGTCTTGAGACGACAGCGCACCGCTTGCTTGCGAGAGATTGCGGCACTTTGAAATTCCGTTTCGAGCGCTTATCAAAATTTCTGTTCGTCGCGGGTGCCGCGTCCGCCTAAATTCCGCGGCGCTTTCAGATATTTATGCGCCGAGAGCCCGCGCGGCTTACTCGAAACAATGCGCTATGTCCCGCGCCGCGGCTCATTTGAAATCAGGTACGCTATGTCTCGCACCGTAGGCTCGCACGGCTCGCGGGCGGTCCTTGTTTGGACCGCTTTATCGCAGGCCGGCAGATTTTTACTGTAATCTATTCAGCGCTCTTAGCGTAGCAGATTTCTTACTGCAATCGCTCTTAGCGTAGCAGATTTCTTACTGCAATCTATTTAGCGCTCTTTTGGCGTATTCGTTACCGGCCGCCGCTCCGCGTCTGTAGAGCTCTATGGCTTTGTTCATATCCCTTGCGACGCCGTAGCTGTTCTCGTAGCATATAGCTAGATCGGTTATAGCCTGCGAATCATTTTTTGCGGCAGCTCTTTGTATATATACGAGCGCTTTTTTATAGTCCCTCGTATAATATACTCCGTTTAGATACATGTTGCCTATCATCGCATCGGCGCCTACGCTACCCAGATCGCTTGCTTTTTCATAAGTCTTAGCGGCTAGTTTATAATCCGTCATTAGATAATAGATCCAAGCCATATTTTGATGTGCGAGGCCGTCGTTTAGCTCCATGCCCTTTTTATACCACCTTATCCCTTCGCCGTAGTTATTAAGCCTCGTCGCATGAAGGTAGCCTATGAGCGCAGCAGCCCTACCGTCGCCCGCCTCGGCTAGCGGCGTGAGGAATGCCAAAGCCTCTTTGTATCTTCCGCTCTCATCCAGTGCGTCAAATTTATTATAATCGCTATCCGATATCCCAAACGCCGTAGTGATCGCAAATGCGCATAGTGTCATTATTATCTTTTTCATCTTAGTTCTCCAGTATCAGTAGGTCTTTAAATATATGCTTGACGCTCTTTATATCGTCGCCGTCCTCGGAATAATCGGTGATATAGCCGTCCTTGTCGGTGGTGAAGTAGATATAGCCGTAGGTACTGAAGTTTCTACCTACCACACTGCAGCCCCAGAAGTTGCACGATGTCTCTTCCGATAGTAGT
>CAUUQJ010000233.1:0-3061 GCA_963547085.1 uncultured Campylobacter sp.
CTTCAAAATCCCTAAAACGAGATGGTTATCTAATCGCTAATATTTATGCGAAAGGATTTGAAAATATTAACGCAGCGTTTAAAGTAAACGACTTTATCAAAGCTATGCGCGCAAAAGAAGATCTTCCTTTCGAGGTTAGCGTGGGCGGTAAGACATATCGCGTTATAGTGCAAGAATACCAAAAGCACCCCGTCACAAACACCCTAACTCACGTAGATTTGCGCGTAGTTCAGGATGACGTGGTAAGCAAATATTTAGTGCCGGTTAAGGTAACTGGCGTCGCTAAAGGGCTAAAAAACAAAGGTATTTTGGTGCAATCCAAGCGCCGTATCGCCGTAAAATGCGCAGGCAAAGATCTACCAAACGATTTTACGCTCGATGTGAGCGATCTTGACGTAGGCGATTCGCTTTTGATCCGAGACATTCCGGTAAAAGAGGGCGTCAGCATCATTCTAGACGGCTCGGTAGCGGTAGTCGGAGTTACTTCGGCTAAATAGGGGCGCCTATGATACTGATCGCAGGACTTGGGAATCCTGCTCAGAAATACGCAGACACCAGACACAACGTCGGTTTTATGCTAATTGACGAAATTTTAAAGACGGGCGGCTTTAGCGAGCTTGGCGCGTCTAAATTCCAAGGCGAGCTCTTTAAAAAGGGCTCGCTTCTTCTTTTAAAACCCCAAACTTTTATGAACTTAAGCGGCAACTCCGTAAAGGCGGTGAACGATTTTTATAAGCCCGAGCGCATCATTGTGGCGCACGACGATATAGATTTGGATCTGGGCGCCGTTAAATTTAAAAAAGGTGGCAGTAGCGGTGGGCACAACGGCATCAAATCGATCGATGCGCTAATCGGTGCAGATTACGAGCGCGTGCGTATTGGCGTGGGCAAAAAACGACAGGACCAGGATGCGGCAAATTTCGTGCTCGGAAATTTTAACGAAAGCGAGCGCGAGAAGCTGAGCGAGATTTTACCCTACGTCGCGTGCGCGGTAGAAGAGCTCATTTGCTCGGATATAGAGCAGATCGCACAAAAATTTACGATTAAAAAGGCTAGGGCGTGAAGTTATACGTAAAATACGCGGCTCTTTCCTATCTGAAGTATTTTTTTATCCTTCTAATAGCCCTTGAGTGCTTTTACGTAGGCATCGATGTGCTTACCAATCTCAAAGATTTTCCCTCAAGCGCGAATACTGCTCTTTTGTATATCGCTCTAACCGCAGCGGTCGCGCTTAGCTACACGCTGCCGCTAAGTCTTATTTTTGCGCTTATTTTGATGGGCTTTAATATGATCCGTAGCAACGAGCTGGTGAGCTTTTATGCGCTTGGGGTTAGCAAAAACGCGCTGATAATTCCTCCATTTTTGATCGCACTTGCAATTACTGCGGGCTTTATAGCTTTAAATTCCACCCCGTTTGCATACGCGCTAAAATTTCAAAAGAATTTAACCGATTTATCGCCTACGGGGGGAGATATGTTTTTGAAATTTGAGGGTAAATATATCTACATCAAAGCTCTAAACGGCAAAAACGCAAATGATATAACGATCTTTAATATAGGGGATAACTCCGTTGCTTCACGCTCGCACGCAAGCTCTGGCGAATACGCAGGCAAAATTTGGCATCTGCGCGACGTAAATACCACTACTTTACCAGCGCAGCTTAAGCTTGGAGGAAGTGGATTAAGAAGTGAGTTTAGCTCGCAGAGCGAGGCGCTTAAGGGCTTTGATCCAAGCTCAATTGCGAGTGTTTATGATACGAGTAATGTATATTCGATCAGGGATGCTTTGCGTTCGATCCGCACCTTTTCGCATCAAGGCGTAAATATCTCCACTATAAAAGCAAGTCTTTATAATATGATATTTTTTCCGTTGTTTGCACCTTTGGCGGTATTGGTTCTGTATTATTATCTGCCCGTTACGGGACGATTTTTTAATCTTGCGCTGCTAAGCTTTGGATTTTTTATCGCTACGCTATGCGCTTGGGGCGTGCTTTTCGTGTTAATTAGGTTTTCTCTCAACGGCGTCATCATCCCAGAACTCGGGATTATCGTGCCATAACAGCGTTATTAGGCTTCGCGGCATTTTTAGTTTTTAAGCATCGTTAAGCCTTGATTTGTTAGAATGGCGCAAAATTTATCGGTGGAAATTCTATGGATTATTCAAGCTTAGCCCGCAAATACGGCACCCCTTTATACGTTTACGATTTTAACGAGATACAAAAGAATTTCATAGCGCTCAAAGAGGCCTTCGCAGCGCGCAAATCGCTCGTCTGCTTCGCTATTAAAGCCAATTCCAACCTTAGCGTTTTGAAGTTTTTATCAGATCTGGGTAGCGGCTTTGACTGCGTCAGCATCGGCGAGCTGCGCCGCGCTCTGTATATCGGCGCAAAGAGCTATAAGATCATATTTTCAGGCGTCGGTAAGCAAGACAGCGAGCTCGAGTTTGCGCTGGAGTCGGACATCTTGCTGATAAATTTAGAAAGCGAAGCCGAGATGCTGCGCCTGGAGCGGATCGCGCAAAATCTAAATAAGCCCGCTCGCATCAGCATACGCGTAAATCCGAACGTTGACGCCAAGACCCACCCCTACATCTCCACGGGACTTAGCGAAAACAAATTCGGCGTCAGCATCGAAACCGCGCGCAAGATGTATATCTACGCCAAAAAGAGCAAATTTTTAAATCCCGTCGGCATCCACTTTCACATCGGCAGCCAGCTCACGGACATCTCTCCGATCTGCGACGCCGCAAAGATCGTAAGCGATCTGCTGCGCGAGCTGCGAGCCCTTGAGATCGATATAAAATTTTTCGACGTGGGCGGCGGCATCGGCATCCGCTACGAGGATGAAAAACAGATCGTGCTCTACGACTACGCGCAAGGAATTTTAAAGAGCCTAAGCGGTCTAGACGTCACGATCGTGTGCGAGCCCGGGCGCTTCATCACGGGAGCTGCGGGGGTATTTCTTACCCGCGTGCTTTACGAAAAACAAAACTGCGGCAAGCGCTTCGTCATCGTTGACGGCGCGATGAACGATCTCATACGCCCGAGCCTCTACGGCGCGCA
>CAUUQJ010000234.1:0-3054 GCA_963547085.1 uncultured Campylobacter sp.
GCGCGCGGCAAAAAGTCGTAGTTGAAAAACAGCGCCTCGACGCTGCCGCCGTTTTTATCAAGCGCCATTTTGATATGCTTGCCCTCCTTACCGATCTCCCTGATATTGCGGGCGCGCGCGCCTTTGATACAAAAGAGCGGGCGCGGATTTTTCTGCCCGTACGGCTCGTAAAATTCCAAAATTTCAAGCAGCTCGAAGTCTATCTGCGACGCATCCAGCTCGCCCAGCAGATCGTCCTGCGCGCTAAAATCGCTCAGATCCTTAGGCGTTATGCGCTCATTTACGCGGCGCTTAAATTCCTGAAGCAGCGCAGGATCGATCCCCACCCCCGCAGCACCCTTGTGTCCGCCGAAGGTCGTTAAAATTTCGCTTTGCGAGGAGATCAGTTCTAAAATATCGAATTTACCGATGCTACGCGCGCTTCCTTTGGCGCGCGAGTCGCTTACGCTAAAGACGATCGCGGGCTTTTTGTAGGTCTTGCTTAGGCGGCTTGCGACGATGCCGATGATGCCTTCGTGCCACTGCGGACCCCACACGACGATGACGTTGTCGCTCGGATCGACGCTTTTTACGATCTCGTCGTAGAGGTTTTTCTCCTCCTCTTTGCGCGAGTTGTTGATAGAATTTATCGTCTCTAGGTAGTGGTTTGCCTCTCTAATATTTTTGGCGCATAAAAAGTTATACGACATCGTAGCATCGTCCATCCGCCCCGTGCAGTTGATTAGCGGCGCGATCGTGTAGCTAATATCGTCGAATTCGAAGTGCTTTTTAAAATAATGCTCTTTAATCGCCTTGAAGCAGGCGCGGTTCGAGCTATTTAGCCGCTTGATGCCGAAGCGCAGCAGCGCGCGGTTCATATCGCGTAGCTCCATCATATCGGCGATTATGGCGATGATGAGGATATCCATCGAGCTTGCCATATCGTAGTTCACGCCGAGGGTTTCTTTTAGCGCGCCTACGAGATACCACGCTACCTGCGCGCCACAAATTTCGATATTTGGGAAGGTGCAGTCAGGCTGCTTCGGATTGATTATCGCATAAGCGCGCGGCAGCACGGGCGGAGGCATGTGATGATCGGTGATGATGAGATCGATCCTCTTTTGAGCGCAAATTTCGGCGGCTTCCGTCGCGGAGGTGCCGTTATCTACGGTAATGATGAGATTCACATCCTCAAGCTCTTCTATAATCTCGCTGTTTAGCCCGTATCCGTCGGTGAAGCGGTTTGGTATCTTAATAACGTACTCCGCGCCTATTTGATTGAAAAAATCGCTCATTATGACGGTGCTTACGATACCGTCGACGTCGTAATCGCCGACTACGGCTATGCGCTGGTTTTCTTCGATGGCAGTTTTTATGCGCAAAGCCGCCTTATAGGTATCTTTCAGATCGCAGGGTAAGGGAATTTCAGAAATTTTAGTATGCCGATCGTTCGCAAATCTCGATTTTAGAATTTCCCTTATCTCATTTTTACCTAGCATTTTTTATAGATGCTTCGATAAAGCCCAAAATAGCGGGATTTGGGCGCACTAGACGGCTGGTAAATTCCGGGTGAAACTGCACGCCCAGAAAAAACGGATGGTTTTTTAGCTCGACCGCTTCGATAAGCCCGTCGCTTTCGCCGCAGACGATAAGACCGTGCTTTTCAAAATCGGCGCGGTACTTCGGATTGGCTTCGTAGCGGTGGCGGTGGCGCTCGCGGATAGTTTTTTGCTCGCCGTAAATTTTACCCAAAAGCGAGCCTTTTTTGACGTCGCAGTCATAGCCGCCTAGCCGCATAGTGCCGCCCATAGGGGATTTATGCGTGCGGATCTGCTTTTTGCCGCTTGCGTCGATAAAGCTGTCGATCAGATAGATCACCGGATCTTCGGTCTGCGGGTCAAATTCCGAGGAGTTGGCATTTTTCAGTTTTAAAACATTGCGCGCGAACTCCACCATCGCAAGCTGCATCCCCAGGCAGATGCCCAAAAATGGCACCTTATGCACCCGCGCGTAGTTTATGGCTAAAATTTTACCCTCTATCCCGCGCGAGCCGAAGCCGCCCGCGACCAAAATTCCGTTTACGTCGCGGAAAATTTCATCCACATTGCTTGCTTCAATTTTTTCACTATCTACCCACTTTAAGCTTATCCGCGTATCAAGCGTCGCGCCCGCGTGGATGATCCCCTCGGTGAGAGATTTGTAGCTTTCTTTTAGATCGATATATTTACCGACGAAGGCGATCGTGGTTTCGTTCGTGGGTACGATGACGCGCTTAACTAGGCTGTCCCAGTTGCTCATATCGACTTCGAGCTTATTTAAGCTTAGAGTCTCCGCGATCGGCGTTAAAATATCCTGCTTTAAAAACGCAAGCGGGATCTGATAGATGCTCGCGCTATCGGGGCTTTCGATGACGCAGTTTTTATCTACGCCGCAGCTTAGCGCGATCTTGTCTTTAAGCGCGCGATTTAGCGGCATTTCGGAGCGGCAGATTATCATATCGGGGCTGATACCGATGCGGCGCAGCTCGCCTACGCTGTGCTGCGTGGGCTTGGTTTTAAGCTCGCCTGCGACCTTGATGAAAGGCACGAGCGTGAGGTGGATATTCATCGTATTTACCCTACCCAGCTCCACTCTCATCGCGCGGATCGCTTCTAAAAAGGGCAGTCCCTCGATGTCGCCTACGGTGCCGCCGATCTCGACGATCAGCACGTCGTTGCCCTCGCCCGCCTTTTTTATGCGACGCACGATCTCGCCTACGATGTGAGGGATCACCTGGATCGTCTTGCCCAGATAATCGCCCCTGCGCTCTTTTTCGATGACGGAGCTGTAAACTTTGCCCGTGGTGAAGTTGTTGTCTTGGCTTAAATTTTCATCCAAGAACCGCTCGTAGTGCCCCAAATCCAGATCGGTCTCCGCGCCGTCGTCGGTGACGAAAACCTCTCCGTGCTCCAGCGGGCTCATGGTGCCTGGATCTACGTTGATATAAGGATCCGCCTTTAGGATGCGCACTTTAAGTCCCGCGTGCTTTAAAAGCGTCGCGATCGACGCCGCCGCAATGCCCTTACCCAGCGAGCT
>CAUUQJ010000235.1:0-3046 GCA_963547085.1 uncultured Campylobacter sp.
AAAATTTTGCAGATAAAGGGCGATTTTACGCTATATCCGGGGCACGGAGCAAATATGAGCCTAGCGGCTGAGAGGCAAAATTTAAAATATTTTTTGCAACTTTTTGAGCGCTGATGGTTTAAATTCAATTGCGCTTCGTCGCACAATAAGCGGTGAAGCGGTGTAAAGCTGGTTGGCGTTCGAGATTTATACCGCTTTGCTCGCGGGCACTGGAATTGATGCCGCTTGACTCGCATTGCAGGCGCCAAAATTTACAGCTTTATTTGCCGCTGCGAGCGTTGAATTCTGCGCTACGTTCGCACCACGCGCGTATTGGCGTACGCTGCGGAGATAAAATTTTAAAATTTACCGCCGCTTGATTAAATTTAATGAAATTCCGTGCCGCCGTGTGCGCAAGACGCAAAGCGTAACGCAAAAGCAAAATTGAGAATTCGTGCTGCCGTGTGTGTAAAGCGTAACGCAAAAGCAAAATTTAAAATTCCGTGCCGCACTGATCCTAACCGCTACAATGCGATCTAATCCAATTTGGGGCCCGCTAAATTTAGCTAAATTCCGCGCTCTGTCGAATGCAAAATCATCCTCGCGAATTGATTAAATTCGGTAAAATTTTGCGCGTTTTTAAAGGCGCAGATCTCATTTCATATCGGTGCACAGGTACACGAAAAATGTCTTAAAGGCGCGGATCACGCCCTAAGCCGCACATAGATACGCCGCGGGGCAGGATAGCCCTCGATCGTGCGCGAGCCGTCGAGCGGGTCTAGGAAATTCTCCAGGCTCTGCCCGTCGATCCACTCCGTTTTGCGCTGTTCGCTAGCATCCGTGGGCTTTTGCGCCAAAATTTCAAAATCTCTAAATTTCGCCCTCTCGCACCAATTCTGAAGCGCGCCGACGGTCGGGACAAGGTAGATATTTGAAATTTTTGAGTAGCTGTTTTTCGGACACAGCGCGAAATCGCCCGCGCCTTCGATATACATCGTGTCTAAAAACACCTCGCCGCCCGTATTTAGCGAGGTGCGCAGATCTTTTAGCATCTTTACGGGGTCGCTGCGATGGTAGATGACGCCGAGGCAGAAGATCGTATCGAATCTGTGCTCGTAAAAGGGCAGATGCTCCACGCCCAAAAGCTCGAATTTCGCGCCGCTGCGGAGGAATTTCTCGATGAAGCTAAACTGCAGATAAAATAGCGCGCTCGGATCAAACCCCACTAGCCGCGCAGGCGCTAGCTCGCTTGCGCGAAACATATAGTAGCCGTTGTTGCAGCCCACGTCGGCGACGGTTTTGTCGCTCAGATTTAAAAACGGCCGCAGCAGGTTAAATTTCACGAAGCTTCGCCACTCGGCGTCGATAAAAAGCTCATTCAGCGCAAAAGGTCCCTTGCGCCACGGCTTTAGCGCTCGCGCGATACGTAAAATTTCATCTCTCTGCTCCGCGCTAGCGCTAAAGCTTGCGCGCACGACGTCGCCGCACTCGCAGTCGCACTTGTCTATTTGCAGCGCCTCGATCGCGCTTAAAATTTCGCGGTTTTGCCCGCTTTGCAGCTTTTTAAAGTTCTCGTCTCTGATTTTTTGCAGATCCATTTTTAATCCTAAAATTTCAAATTTATCGCCATTTTAACATAAAATTTCATCCATTTTAAGGCGCAAAGAGATAAAATCGACTTGCAATTCAAGCAAAGGAGCAAAAATGCAAGAAGCAAAAACGAGAAAATTTAGTCTCAGGTTTAATCACGAAATTTCAAGTAGCGGTGCAGAGGTGCGGCTTTGGCTGCCGTTAGTGCTGCAAGAGCCGTATCAGAGGTTGCTTGGCGAATATCATGCCCGCTCAAATGCGCAAGAGTCGGCTATCTGCGGAGATCATATAAGCACGTACTACGCGCGCTTCGCACCCGATAAAGAGGCAAGAGCGGGCGTCGGCAAATACGGCGAGCAAGGTGTCATAGGCGAAGATGACGATTATTTTGAGCTTAGCTTCGATATCGAAATTTCGGAGCGAAACACTGATTTTAGCAAGGTAAGCTTTAATGAAAACGAGCGCTTGAGCCCCGAGATCGAGGAGTTTTTAAAGCCTTCAAAGCTAATTCCGGTAGAAGGCGCTGCGAAACAAAAATCAGACGAGATCACGGGCTCGCTTAAAGGCGATCTGGAAAAGGCGCGCGCGATCTACGAGTGGGTCGCAAAAAATATGAGTCGCGATAATAGCGTGATCGCATGCGGTAGCGGCGATGCAGCGGCGATTTTAAGCAGCGGCAAGCTAAGCGGCAAATGCGCCGATATTAATAGCGTGTTCGTCGCGCTCTGCAGGGCAGCGGGCATTCCTGCGCGCGCTATTTACGGCATCCGCACGGGCACGGCGCAGAAATTTTCGCCTGAAATGGGCGTCATGGGCGCTCTAAGCGGCGGTGCGCTTGAAATTTCGGGCGCGCAGCATTGCAGAGCGGAATTTTATCTAAAAGGCCACGGCTGGATACCTGTCGATCCCGCGGACGTTACAAAGGTGCGACTCGGCGAGAACTTAAGCGAGGATGATTCTAAGCTGGCGCGGGTGCGCGAGTATCTTTTCGGTAACTGGGAGCCGTGCTGGCTGGGCTTTAACTACGCTCGCGAAATCGTTCTAAATCCGCGCCCGGCGCATGTTCCGATCGAAATTTTTTCGCATCCGTATTGCGAAGTGGGCGGCACGCCGAAAGATCCGTACTCGCCTAAAAATTTTATCTACGAGTATTTTTCGCGAGAAATTTAGCCTTCTGACGGCTTGTGTTTTACCGCCGCATTTTGCTTAAGCTAAGCTACCGCGCTTCGTCGAAGCTCAACCGTTTCATCAAAGCTCACGCTTGGCTCTGCGACAGCGGCGCTTTTGCGTGGTTTAGCCTACGCCGCCGATACATACTGCCTGGCGCCTAGTTTGCGGGCTATCACGCCCGCTTTGGCGAAATTTCTCGCCGTGTCTTTGGGCGAAATTTTGAAATTTTAAAATTTCAAAGCAAGCAAATTTTTAAAATTTTAAAGGGAGGGGAATTTTAAAATTTTAATTATGAATGGAATTTTAA
>CAUUQJ010000236.1:0-3031 GCA_963547085.1 uncultured Campylobacter sp.
CTCTTTAAATTTTAAAATTTAGCGCCGGTTGCGGCGAGATCGCGGGATTAAATTTGATCCTGCAGCCTCGCGAGCGGATTTTATGCTCGCAAGTCTGCGCGTTTAATTCGCTCGGAATTTCGCGGGATTAAATCGCGAGATTAAATTTATCGCCCCTGCCCGCATCGCCTGCAATCGTCCGCGCTAATCAATCGCTAATCAACCAAATCGCAAGTTAAATTTTGATCCCGCGGCTTCGTTCAAATTTTACCCGCCTCGCCATGCGCGGATCGCGATAAATTTAGCTCACGCGCCTTTGCGTACTCGCTCCGCTCGCAGCTTTGCAAGTACAAAATCCGCGCGAACGAATGCAAAATTTAACTGCGCAGCATTATTCGCGCAAAACCTGTCTGCAGACTTCGGCGCACCGGATTGCTCAAGCTTAATGAGCGCCGATCAACTCATACCTTCATGCAAGCCCCGCTGCGCTCGCATTGACACTAACCCGCGCGATCTGAGAGCATAAAGATTTGCGAATACGACTTACTCGCAAATTTTATGCATCCCGCCCAAAGCAAGGCGCGGGCAGACTTTGAGCAAAACGGCGCCTTAATATTTATAATTAAACGTCAGCATAAAATTCCGCGGCTCGCCGTAGTAGTTGTTTTGTCCCGCTACTCTGTTATTTTGATTGATAAAGTAGCGCTTGTCGGTTATGTTTTTTACCGATAAATTTAAACTAAAATGCTCATTGTATTCATACGCAGCGTTGGCGTCCCATATCGTGTAGCCGCCCTGTACGGGGATGTCGTTAGCGGGGTAATAAGTGCCCGTCGAGATACTGCGCCTGGTATATTGGTTGTCGGTCTTGCTCTGATAGCGAAATCCGGCACCCAAAGTGATCCTTTGCTGCGCTACGAGCGGAATTTCGTAGCTGCTGTAGAGCTTAAACATACGCTTAGGGATCCAAGGCTTGGCATTGGCACCCTTGCGGTAATCGACGTTGCTTAGCGCCGCAAAACGCCTCTCGTCCTTCATATACTCGCTTTTATTGTAGGTGTAGCCTCCGAATACTTTCCACTCGTCGGTAATTGCACCGTTTGCTTCTATGTCAAAGCCTCTGGATCTGACTTTGCCGCTAGCTACCGATCTACTTAGACCCGTAGCGTCGTAATAATCGTAGTCGGTGACGGCTCTATTTTCCTGCATGATCTGAAAGAAAGCCACAGTTGTATTTAGCGCGCCGTCGAAAAATTCCGACTTCACGCCCACTTCGGCATTATAACCTACGATCGGCTCTAGAATTTTTTCGTTTCTATCCCTAGCGGTTTGAGGTTTATAAATTTCGGCATAGCTCGCATATAGCGAATGATCTCTCGAAAAATCCCACGTAAGCCCCACGTAAGGCGTGATCTTGTGTTTTTTAACGATATCGTCTTCGCTGTGGCGGCCCGTGCGATAGTTATCCGTAGCGCTTTCTCGCTTTAGCCTTGAATATCTGCCGCCTACGAGCAGATGCCAATCATCGTTAAAATTATATCTCGTGCCCATCGCAACCATCTGCTGATAAATTTTAGTCGTGTAGTAAAGATTGTAGCAGCGGGTTCCAAGCGCGCATAGCGCGGTCGTATCATTCCAATTAGGCTCGTTGTTTATAAGCCCCTTATTAAAGCTCTCATACGTCAATCCCGCTGCGCCGCCGTAAACGTCTCTATCGTGCTGCGTGAATCTCTCCTTCGACGCGGTGGCGTTTATAAAAAAATCATGGCTCTGTCCGAACAGCTCATAGTTTATATCGCTACCTACTTGAAAGCTTAACTCTTTACTGCCGTTGTCGTATCTGTCATAGCCTATGTATCTGCTCGCAGGATCCCTGCCCACTCCGTGCCAGCCGCCGAATTTCAACAAGCTCTCGCTGTGAGTATAGTTTAGTTTGGCGTAAGCCTTGATATTATCGCTAAATTTATGATTTAGTTCCAAAAACGTATTATATTTTTCATAAACCGACCTGCTCCAATCCGACATAAAGGTCGTTCTTTTGCTTAAATTTAACGCGTTGCCGTCCTTGCCCACTACAGGAATGCCGAAAGGATCATAAACGCTTCTTGTCTTTTGATAGATCACACCGGCTAAAATTTCGCTAAAATCTCCGAGATCAGCTCCCACCATCGCCGATGCCGCGCCGCGTTCGGTATTTTGCAAATCTCTAAAGGAGCCCTCCTTGCCGCTTACGCCGATGAGCCGTCCTCGGAGCGAGCCGCTTTCGTTTAAGCCGCCCGTCACGTCCACGCTGCCGCGATAATAATCATAACTGCCCGCACTTAGCGATAAATTCGCTCCGAGCTCCTTTTGAGGACGCTTTCTTACTAAATTTATAGTTCCGCCGGGCTCGCCGTTGCTCTGCGTAAGACCCGCTACGCCGCGCAAAACCTCGACGCGGTCATAAAATGCAAGATCGGTGTGCTCCTTAGACTGCCCGTAAAGCCCCTGCGCCGCAAGCGCGGTAGTGGATTGCATGCCGTCTTCTTGGATATTATCTATGTTAAATCCCCTTGAAATCGGCAAACTCATACCGAATCTGCTAGTAGCGGTAATACCCGGTACGTAATTTAGCGCGTCGTCGACCTTAGTAAGGCTCAAATCCTTTATGAGCTGATCGGGCACGACGGAAACGGTTTGAGGCGTCTGGCGGATGCTTAGATCAAGGCCCGTGGCGGTATTCATATTATCGGTCGTATACATCCCCGTGCCCTCGGTAGTGGACAGATCGGCCTTGCCCGTGACGTTTATGGTGCCGAGATTATCGTCGTCCAAGCCCTGCAACGTAGAATTTTCCGCGCTACTGCTTTGCGGCATGGAATTTTGTGCAACGCCTTTAGTAGCGGAACTTACGACGGCGTTGCCCTGCGGCGCGGAATTTACAGCGGTAGGGCGGCTTCCAGGCTTTTGTGCAGAGTTTTTCGGCGCCGCGCTATTAGAGGCTAAATTTGAAACAGGCGGCGTGGAACTCCGCGGTGCGGTGGCTGCAAGTGAGCTTTGCGACGACGAAATT
>CAUUQJ010000237.1:0-3004 GCA_963547085.1 uncultured Campylobacter sp.
AAATTTTAAAAACCGAAACGCTACGAGTACGAATTGCGAGGCAAGTCGTTACATAGACTTTAGTGCGGATTACGATACGGATTGCCGACATACGCTTTATAGCATATTGCTGCAGCACATGCCAAAGTATAAACTTTAACGCAGATCGAGACTTAAATTTAAATATATGCCACGATATAAATTCTAGCGCGGATTATGACATAAATCTCGTCAAGGGTCATGGCATGAACCCAAGCATGGATTATTACGACATACGCCTCGGAGCGGATCGAGACATAAATTCTGACAGGCATTGCGCCGCAAATTTTAAAATTTAAAATGCAAATTTAAAACGAATTTAGCAGTTTTAAAAGTAGATTTAAGGACGGATTTTAGATGATAAAATTTTTAAATTTAAAAGTTGCCGCCGCCGTGTTCGCGCTGCTGCTCGCAGGCTGTGACGGATGGAAGCACTATCTAAGCAACGATGGCACCTCGCTCGCCTTCAAGTTCGACCCTCCGAGCGCACGCTAAAGATCGAGGGCAATGATAAACCGCTCGTGCTGTTTTTCTACGCAAGTAGCCGAATTTAGAAATTTTAAAATTTATACAAAATTCTACGATTTGGAATTTTGATGAAATTTCTGCATCTACCAGCTTCCGCTAGCACCGCCTCCACCGAAACTTCCGCCGCCCCCGCTGAAGCCGCCTCCGCTAAAACCGCCACTTCCTCCAAATCTGCCAAAATCCCCGGATGAGCCGCCTCTCATGCGCGATGAGCGCGCAATTTCGCTTATGATGTCTGCACTCGAGATTACATCCTCGTCGCTTCTTCTGCGATGCGTCACGCGGCGGCTTAGTATCGCAAAAAGCAAGACCGCAAAAAGCACCATAAAGATCGCAAAGTCCTTGTTGCTCGGATCCTGCTGCGCGTTGGCGTTAAGCGGATCAAATTTTATATCGCCGCCTTCGATCGTACTGATGATCGCTGAAATCCCGCTAATGACGCCGCTTTCGTAATCTCCCTGCCTAAAATAGGGTAGAATTTTATTGCTAATGATGCGTTTGGCGCTCATATCGGTTAGCACGCCCTCTAACCCGTATCCGACCTCGATACGCACTTTATGCTCGTGCGGAGCGACGAGCAGCAGTACGCCGTTGTCGCGCCCTTTTTGCCCGATACCAAGAGCGCGCGCCTGCTCTACGCCGATTTCCTCGATAGAGTAGTCTCCGAGCGATTTTAGGCTTACGAACATAATCTGGTTTGTGGAATTTTTATCAAAAGTCGTTAAAATTTCATTCAGACTCTCTCTCGCGGCTGGGCGTAAAATGCCAGCCTCGTCGATTACAGCGGTGCCGTTTGGATGGGCTAGATACTCGCTGGGTGCAGCGACGCTTATTACAAATAGTGCCATTATGGCAAAAGCAAATCTCCAAGCCACTCTCATCGCAGCTCCACCAAGGTCTCTTCTATCTCGTTATTTTCGCTATTTTTAGGCACTTGCATGGCTAGCTTGCACAGCGCGTCCATCGCCTTTAAAACAGCAGGCTCAAGGCCTTGCGTGCTAGGGTTAAATTCCGTCGTGATACGTTCAAACTCGCCCTTAGAGATAAACTCCGCCGCTCGTGCGCCGCAGATGATATGAGCGCAGCGTTCGCGGACGCAGGCGCAAAACATTATCGCTTCTTTTACGCTGCCGTAGCGCTCGTAAAATTTTTGCATCGCAAACTCGCCCGAGAGCCGAAGTCTGCGAGATTTAGGTGTGATTAGAGTTAAAAGCGCGGGACATTTAGCTAGCAGAGCTTTAATCGCAATGAAGCTGAGCGCTACGATCTGCAGTAGCTCAGCTTTGCTTATTTGTGGCACGAAGCACATAACGATGCCGATCGCAAACGCCGCCACTGCCGCCGCGCCATAGCTGGCTTCGCAGTCCTCGCTTGCTTCGCGCGCGACCACGCAGACGATCTGCGCACCGCTTGCGGCTTCGGCTTTCGTGATTAGCTCGTGGATTTTTTGCTTGCACTGCTCGCTTAGCATTTGCCGCCTTTAGCGTTATTTAAACGAGACGCTAGGGGCTTTTTGGCTTGAGCTATCAGCGCTAAAGCTAGGTTTGGCACCGCCTAGTCCTACAATGCGCGCGATGATGTTTGTAGGGAAGGTTCTAATTAGCTTGTTGTATCCCTGCACCGAGGCGATGTAGTCCTTGCGCGCTACGGCGATGCGGTTTTCCGTGCCTTCAAGCTGATTTTGCAGCTCGGCGAAATTCTGATTTGCCTTAAGATCCGGATAACGCTCGACTACCAGCATTAAGCGCGATAGGGCTGAGCTAAGCTCACCTTGGGCGCCGTTAAATTTCGCAAACGCTTCCGGATCTTGCGCTAAACTTTCTGCATTGATATTGACAGCAGTTGCCTTAGCTCGGGCATTTATAACGCCTTCTAAGGTATCTTTTTCATGGCTTGCGTAGCCCTTGACGGTTTCTACGAAATTTGGAATCAAATCGGCGCGGCGCTGATATTGGTTTTGTACCTGGCTCCACGCAGCCTTAACTTCTTCGTCTTTGCTTACGAGTTTATTGTAAACGGGCACTGCAAATATCGCAAATGCAATCGCCGCAATCACTAAGACGATTAGAGCTTTGATTAAGATATGAAGCCCTCCTTTTTGGCGCGAATACTCTCCTCCGCCAAAGCTCTCGCCTCGCGCGGATAAGCCTTTATCGTCGTAACCTATACGCTCGTTATTTTCTCCTTGCAGCTCTTTCATTGAAATCTCCTTGGGATGTTGGAATTTAATTTGACTAAAATTTCATATTCGATCGTGCCGAAGCGCTTAGCCCAGGCTCGCGCGTCGTCCAGCACACAAACCTGCTCGCCGCTGAATTCCGCGCAGAAGCTATCCATCGACATTTTTCCGAGCATTTTTTGCCCGCTTGCAAGTGCTAGCTCGCCCTCGCCGTCGTAGCGAAATAACCCGTCCGCGTAGCCCAGATCGTAGGTGCCGATCTTCATATCGCGCGGCGCT
>CAUUQJ010000238.1:0-2999 GCA_963547085.1 uncultured Campylobacter sp.
GTCAAATTCCGCCAGCATATCGCCGCCGATCTCGCCCGTAAAGCTACCGTGCGCGGCAGGATAGAAATTTTGCGCGCCTTGGATGAAATTTTTCGCCCCCGCACAAAATGCGCTAGCAGGAGGAAAAACCAAAATTTCATCCTCGCGCGAAATTCCGCCCGCTAAGCCTTCATCTAAAGCTTTAGCGTACCGCTCAAAGCTAGCACGGGTATGGTTGCATTTAAGATTCGCTGCCAGTATCATCGCAGCTCCGTTTTAGTAGTAAGCACTCGCACGCCAGGCAGCTCCTTGCCTTCGATGAGTTCTAAGCTCGCACCGCCTCCGGTAGAAATAAAAGTCATATCATCAGCGTTGCCCGCGCGTTCGACGACATCTGCGGTATCGCCGCCGCCCACTACGGTCGTGGCGTCGCTATCTGCGATCGCGTGCGATATATGCAAGCTGCCGCGAGCGAATTTATCGATCTCAAAAACCCCCATCGGTCCGTTCCACCAGATCGTTTGTGCATCGTCTAGGGCTTCTTTAAAAAGTGCTACAGTTGCAGGTCCGATATCTAGTCCCATCCAATCGCTTGGAATTTCTTGGACGGTAACCTTTTTTGTAACGGCATCTTGCGAGCATTGCGGAGCTGCGACGGCATCGACGGGGATATAAATTTTAACCCCAAGCTCGCGAGCATTGCGGAGAATATTTTTTGCTTCCTCGATTAGATCCTCTTCGAGCAAAGATTTGCCGATGTCATATCCGACGGCTTTTAAAAAGGTAAACGCCATGCCGCCTCCGATGACTAGCTTATCGACTTTAGGAAGTAAATTTTTAAGCGCCTGAAGCTTGCCGCTTACTTTGCTGCCGCCCGTTACGGCTACAAAAGGACGCGCAGGATCTTTAATAAGGTCTTTAGCAAATTTTATCTCTTTTAGCAGCAAAAATCCCGCCGCCTTATGCGCCTCATCGTAGAATTTCGTAATCGCCTCTACCGAAGCATGCGCGCGGTGGCATACGCCAAAAGCATCGTTGATATAAAATTCCGCGTAGCTCGCAAGCCTCTTAGCTAGTGCTTCGTCGTTTTTGCTCTCGCCCTTTTCGAAGCGCAGATTATCTAGTAGAAGCACTTCGCCCTTTTTAAGCGAATTTACCACAGCTCCTGCCTCCTCGCCCGCGACATCGGAGACAAATTTTATCTCACGCTCCAAAAGCCTAGATAGCCTCTTTACCACAGGCTTTAGGCTAAGTCTTTCTTCGTATCCGTTTTTCGGGCGCCCTAAATGACTGGCTAAAATTACCGCGCAACCCTCGTCTAAGCAATATTTAATCGTAGGGATAGACGAACGGATGCGACGATCGTCCGTAATATTGCAAAACTCATCCATCGGCACGTTAAAATCGCACCTGATAAAAACGCGCGCGCCGTCTTTAAATTTCAAATCTTTAATCGAAAGAATTTCGCCCATCTTATTTCCTTCTTTTTGCCGCATATAGGGCTAAATCGATGAGGCGCTCACTATATCCCCACTCGTTGTCATACCAGCTCATCACTTTTATCAGATTGCCGTCAATTACCTGCGTGCAGTCGCTAGCTACGATGCTGGAGTATTCTGAAGTACAAAAATCGCTGCTGACACGGCTATCGTCGTCTACGAGCAAAATTCCTTTCATATCTTTAGCGGCATAGCGGCGGAAAATTTCATTTAGCTCCTCGGCGCTCGTCTGCTTGCGCGTTAGCACCGTTAGATCAACCATCGATACGTTAGCCACCGGCACGCGCACAGATTGCCCGTGCATCTTACCGCTTAGCTGCGGAAGTACCTTACTAATCGCTTTTGCCGCGCCCGTCGTAGTCGGAGCAATATTAAGAGCAGCGGCGCGTGAACGGCGGAAGTCCTTAGCTTTTACATCAACTAGGCTCTGTCCATGTGTATAGGCATGAATCGTCGTCATAAGACCCTTTTCGATACCAAGCTCATCATCTAAAATTTTTGCAATCGGAGCCAGACCATTAGTGGTGCAGCTAGCGTTTGAAATGACGCGCTGTCCTGCATAAGCGCTCTCATTAACGCCGATTACAAAAGTAGGCGTATCATCCTTGGCAGGCGCGCTCATTACGACTACGCCAATACCGTTATCTATGAACGGCTTGCATTTTTCGCTCGTTAAAAATGCACCAGTACATTCAAGCACAGCTTCTGTGCCATCGCCTGCAAAATCAAGCTCCGCAGGCTCTCTGGTGGAATAGACGCGGATCTTTTTGCCGTCTACGGCTATGCATTCGTCGCTTAGAATTTCTACTTTTTTACGAAACTCGCCGTGAACGGTATCGTATTGAAGCAGGTATCTCGTAAGCTCGCGTTTAGCGGTATCGTTGATCGCCACAAGCTCTACATCGTCCCTGCTTAGCGCAATTCTAGCCGCGCACCTACCGATCCTTCCAAAGCCGTTGATTGCGATTTTTACTGCCATAAGGTTCTCCTTATTTGGGATGTTTTCAGCTGGAATTTTACTAAATTTGGGTTAATCTTTGATTAAATAAAAAGTCGCGAAATCTAGGATTTACTTTTTGGCTATATAATTCGCGAACTTTTTTTAAAGGAGAAAAAATGAGACGAATTGTATTCTCGTCATTAGCGGCAATCGCGATTTTAAGCGGATGCAACCAACCTAAGGCCGATACGGCTCCGCAGCAAAAGCAAGAGTCTGTAGCGCACACGATCGTATTTCTGCTAGGAGAGACCGGAGATAAGCGCATCAGCCTTAGCTCGAACGATATGTTCGCAACGGGCGTGTTAACCGATGAAAAGGGTAAAAAGCATAATCTTAAACGCGCGGCTTCCGCAAGCGGCATAATGCTTACGAACGACGAAGGCATCGAGCTTCTTTTCAAACGCGGAGAGGGAGTGTATACACCGGGCAAAGGCAAGAAGGATATTCCAGTAACCTACACCGAGCACGAGCACAAAAGTGGCGAAATGATGTAGCCGCGGCGGGGTTAAATTTAAGCGCCC
>CAUUQJ010000239.1:0-2944 GCA_963547085.1 uncultured Campylobacter sp.
GCCGATTTCAACGCCTCGCGCCCGCGCATCATCGAGGGGGTCGATTACGATAAGGTTTATAGGCTGCAGAAGGAATTTGGCGAGTAAATTCGGTGAAATTTTGCGCCCTTTAGCAGCGCAGAATTTCACCTCTTAAAATGCGCTCTTATCGCAAGCGGCTCGTGCCTTAATTTAGCTTTCGCACGGGCGCGTCAATTTCCGCCGTCACGGGCTATGCGATAAAATTTCTCGCCGCGGAAGTCTGCCGAGCGAAATTCGGCTTTGTAAAATTTCAAAATTTGGCGGCTAAAATTTCATGACGCAGAATTTTCCATGCGTTCACGAAATATAAAATTTGCAAAGCTAATTCGAATAGCGAAATTTTGGAATTTTGGAATTTTAAAATTTGGCGGCGTTAAAATTTATCCGCGCGGCACGAAATTCTACCGCTCAAATTTCACGGCGCAAAACTCCTCAGCACAAAATTTACCGATAGAATTCAGCCCGCAATTTAAAATTTCAAAATTCCAAGCCGCGAAATTTCATGCCCCAATCGGTACGGAGTATCTGCTGCCCGAGCCGCGCATAAAATTCTACGCTTTAAAATTCCGAGCTATAAAATTTTACGTTGCGAAATTCCACCGACAAAATTTTATGTCGCAAAATCCCGCGCCGTAAAATTTAAAAGCGGCTCTTGTTATAAAATTTCGCGAGCTTAATTTACGCTGCCGCAGCGATATTTGCCCGCTACGAAGGTGATTTTATCGCGGATTTTAGCAATCTGTCTTAGCGCCTCCGCCAAAAAATCCACGTCGCTCTCGTCGTGGATAAACGAGAAGCTAGCCCGCACCCAAGCGGGTTTGCGCGACATTTCGGTATCGGGCTGTAAGCCGAGCAGATCAAAGCCGTAAGGCGCGGCGCAGTCGCATCCTGCGCGGGTCTGGATCTCAAATTTCTGCCCGAGCACCCCGGCTAGCGCGTCGGCGCCGAGCCCTTGCATATTAAAAGCAAAGATCGGCACGCGCGGCGCAGTGAGATTACCATAAATTTCAATCTCGGGGATTTTTGAAATTTCGCTTATGAAGCGTCTGCAGATCGCCTCTTCGCGCGATTTGATCGCCTCTAGCCCCGCACTTTTGCGAAGCTTTAGGGCAAGATAAGCTCGCACCAGCGCGATGATGCCCGGTGTGCCTGCTTCCTCCAAGCGCTCCTTGTCGATTATAAAGCGCTGCGTCAGGGCGTCTGCGTATTTGATCGTGCCACCTCCCGCGAATGTCGGCTCCTCGCCGCACAAAAGCTCCTTTCGCACCGCCAAAATCCCGCTAGCACCCACGCCGCCCAAAAGCTTGTGCGCGCCAAAAAACATACCGTCGCAAAAGCCAAGATCTACGTTTTCGTGCGCGATGAGCGCGCTAGCGTCCACGAACAGCCGCCCGCCGTACGCCTTGAGCATCAAGTAAGCGCGCTTGTAATCAAGCTTTAGCCCTGTCGCGTTCGATGCCGCGGTAAGTACGCCGTAAATTTCGCGCCCTTTGTTTGCGGATAGAATTTCGCCCAGCCGCGCAAAGTCCATCAGCCCGCTTCCGTCCAGCGGCACGCGCACGACCTCGCAAAGTCCCTGTCTTAGGCTAATTTCAACGGAGTGATGCTCAAAAGGCGAGATGATGAAAAGCGGCAGCTCTTTTATGCTCTCGCGCCGCAAGCCGAGCCTATCTCGCGTCGCAGGCGGCAGGTAGATGCCTAAAATTTCCCAAAGCTTCTTAATCGCCGCAGTCGCGCCAAATCCGCACGAGATCAGGTAGTAGCGCTCTTCGCAGCCTAGAAGCTCTTTGATTTTGGCCCTTGCGTTTTCGTAGTAATCGCTCGTAATCTCGGCGCTCTCTCCGCCTGCGGAGTGGACGTTGGCGTATGTTGCAAGCACGCGCTCGATCTCCGCTTCTATATGGCGATACGCGAGCCCCGAAGCGGCGCAATCGAAGTATTTGACCCCCTCTTTTAAGATGATATTTTCTTTGATCGTTTCAAAATCCAAAGCGCGACTCCAAAATTTTTGCAAATTATATCCAAACTCGCTAAAATTACGCCCGCAAGGAGGGCGAAATTTACGAGTTAAAAGACACGGCGCGAAATTTGGGCGATGCTGATATCGATGCGATTTTGCAGTTTCATTTCGTATTTGACGAGATAGGCTGTATAAGCGGCTACGCGGACGTTTTCGAAGCGATCGAAAATGAAATTTTGCTCTGCTTTGAACATCTCGGCGAGCGTTTTAAATTTGGCGGCGAGTGCGAAGAGCAGATCAAAAAGGCGCTGATGAAATTCGCTAGAAGCGACCGCAAAAAAATAGGAATTTCAAAAATCTTGCCGCGATTTACGGCGCAAAAAATCACCGCAGATCTCATAAACGCGAAGTTTCTAATCACCGAAAAATCAAGCGAGCAAAGGGCGCAAAAAGAGCGCAAAAACGACCGCCTCCCGCGCGCGCTGCGCCACTACCATATCACGGACAAAGTCCATTTTAGCAGCAACTTTGCGAGGTTTTGGTTTAGATTTATCGAGCCGAACCTGCCCGCGCTGCGCCGCGGCGAGATAGGGCGCGTGCTAAGCCTAATCAAAGCGGATTTTAACGCCTACGCGGGGCTCGGGTTTGAAATTTTAAGCAAAGAGCTGCTCGCGAAATATCTAAATTTAGAGATTTCGCAAATTTCAAGCTTTTGGAACAAAGAGGTCGAGATCGACATCTACGCGAAATTTGAGAGCTTTTGCGTCGCGGGCGAGTGCAAATACAAGGAGCGAAAAATTTCAAAAAACGTGCTAAACGAGCTCATGCTCAAATGTGAAAAAGCTGACCTCGCGCCCGATCTGCTCGCGCTGTTTTCCAAAAGCGGCTTTAGCGGCGAGCTAGCAAGCCTAAAAAGCGATAAAATTTTACTCTTTTCGCTCGAGGATTTTAAAATTTTACTTT
>CAUUQJ010000240.1:0-2944 GCA_963547085.1 uncultured Campylobacter sp.
AAACGATAAAATTAAAACGCAAAAGCTAACGCTGCTTTCATCGGCTCCGATAAAAGAATATGGCTGCTCGCCGCGCGAAGCTAAACTTTAAAATTTGGCTAGTTTATCCTATATTTACGCCTTCGCGAGCTATTTATTCCAGGATGAAATTTTGACAAATAAGCCTACCACAAAACATATACTATTTAATACTTGCCAAGTGAACGAAGCTTTAAATGCCATATAAATCGCACCGAAAATCTACAGCGAGCATGATTGCGACAAAACCTGAATACAGCGCTCTAAATAAGTGTCAAATAGACTTGCGGCAAGATCGCACAAAAAGCCTGACAAATACTTGCCTCAAGCGTAACATAGAATTTATCGCGATTAGGCGGGGTCTAAACTAAAATCAAAGCCAGAATTTGAGTGCGAAGCTTGCATTAAATTTCTTGCAAAATCCGTTCGCAAACTTAAAAGACATTGCGAAATTGCATAAAATTTGACTGCGGTGAAATTTTCTCATACATTGTGTTAATATAAACCGAAAGTGAATAGAACACAATTACTCGAGGTAGCAAAATTTTCCCATACGCTGTTAATACCGAACATTGACGAATCAGATCAAGCACTATGGACAAAGTGAAATATTCCCGTACATTGTTAGTTCGGCACAGGCTATTCTAGACCAGAGCAAAATATGCGGAATTCATCTCCGCGCATCGTTTGAATACTTAGAAAAAGCCTTGCCCATCCAGCTAAATAGCACGAGCAAATTCATATCGCGCGCTGTTTAAAACGCAAAATTAATTGGAATTTCAAATTTTAAATTTCGGGCACGGGTTCGCTTATAAGTATTTGCAAAAATAACGCATCTAAGCTAGAAAAATTTCGCTCCGTCGCGCCTAAAATTTCGATGAAATTCCGCGTATCAGCTCAACCGCCTCTTTTGCGTCCGCGCATACGAACTCGAAATGCGCCCGTAGTTCCGAGGCACTGCCGTAGCCGCAGCTTACGCCCACGCTTCGCACCGCTGCCGACTTTGCCGAGATGGCGTCAAGCGACGTATCGCCGATCATAAAGATATTTTGGCTAACAGAAGACAGGATTTCGTCACTGCAAATTTTGTCATAACAACAAGAAGTGAAATTTGGCTCATGCGCATCATAAATTTTACTGCCGCGCGCTCCGCCTTTATCGCTCTCACCCTCGATGCCGACACCGCTCTTTTGGCTATTATCGCCAGCTTTATATTTAATACCAATCGCTTCGCTTAAATTTTTAAACGAAATTCTATCAGAATTTTGACTCGCGATGCTGCTTAAATTTTGCTCGAAAACTTTGCTAGAATCAGGATCAAGCGCAGGAAGGCTCTTTAAATCAGGCGCTGAAATTTCACTCAAAATCGCGTTCCTGCTAGCAGCGCTTGTGTTTTTATTGACAGTAGTATAGCAAGCTTTACTGCTAATTGTATTTGAACTTTTGCTAGTGGTCGCGCCGCAAATTCCTAAATTTTCGAGCGCCTTTAAGATCGGTTCGGCGCTTGGTTTGGGATCTTGCACATCCTCTCGCCCAACGATGGTGCCAAAAAATTTCGCAATACCCAGATGCTGCAATAAAATTTTAGAAAATTTCGACGTCTTGGTCGTCACGACGCCTAAATTTGCAAACTCGCTCGCCGCACGAACCGCTTCGAACGCACCGCTTAGCAGAACGGTCTGATCCAAAAAAGTCTGCGCGTATCGCTGTTTGTAGGCGAGCACGAAATTCTGTACATCGCGCGTCACACCTAGACGCTCAAACATCACTTCTAACGGATACCCGATAAGCCTTTTAATCGCTTCGTCGCTAGGCTCTGCAGCGCCCAAATGCGCAAACGCGTAGTGAAAGCCGTCCAGTATAGCGGGCGTGGAGTCTATGAGCGTACCATCGAGATCAAAAAGCAGAGTGGTTTGGAATTTTGGCATTTTAAAATTTAATTCGGATATAAAAAAAGCGGAGCCGAAGCTCCGCTTATGTGGATCTAGAAAAGATTATTTTCTAAATTTAGCATCAACGCGTCTATTTTGAGCGCGACCTGCTTTAGTAGCGTTTGTAGCGATAGGCTTAGTCTCGCCGTATCCTACAGTGGTGATTCTGCTAGCATCTACGCCGAAGCTCTTAAGCGCATCTCCAACTGCGGCAGCTCTGCGCTCGGAAAGCTTTTGATTATATGCATTCGAACCGGTGCTATCGGTGTGACCCTCTAAGATTACTTTGTAATCAGGGTGAGCCACTAGCACGTCGCTTACGTTTTTGATCTGGTTCATAAACTCAGGGGAAATTTTTGAGCTATCTGTAGCGAAATTTACGCCCAAATTTAATCTAATAACCTTCTCGCAGCCGTATTCATCAACAACTACACCAGCAGGTGTGCCTGGGCACCTATCGACATTATCGCATACGCCGTCGTTATCTGCGTCTTTGCAGCCTGTAGGAGCCGGAGCGGCAGCTGGAGCTGCATCAGCATATCTCTTGCCAAAATCAACTGCAAAGCCTAGAGTATAGAACAATACGTGGTTGCCGTCGTCAAATCTGATAGCATCGCGTGCTTCAAGTTTTGTAGCGAAATTGTCGGTAATGTAGTATTTTAGACCCAAGCCGTATTGACCGAAGCCGCTATCTTGATCACCATCGTTGTAAACGTCTTTGGTGTAATCCATATATCCAAGACCTAGCAAGCCGTATAGTTTGAAATTATCGGTGAAATTTACCAAGTCTTTTACAGCATTGATGTGATAATATTTAGCGTCAGGCTCATCGTTGCCTACTCTGTGAGCTAAATCCTCTACGCCGATATTGCGAGAGTAATCAAAACCAACCTCTACTTGATCGATAAACGAATCTTGTAGATTTTTGGCAAGACGTAGACCGAACATAAAATTCGAATCCAAATCCATATTACCCTCATGAGTCATTCCGCCAA
>CAUUQJ010000241.1:0-2929 GCA_963547085.1 uncultured Campylobacter sp.
TTGGAATGCCCATCTCTTCGATATTTAGAGGCGGCGCGGGTTTAAATTTCGCCTCATCCTCTTGCACTTCAAAAGGCGGCTCATCGCGCTCGCCATTTTCAAAATACACAGCGCTCTCTTGCTTCGTATTCTTTGCGCCTTGCGATGCATCTTTTGCATCTTGCCGTGCGTCTTTTACGCCCTGCGGAGTACCTGCTAACTCTTTATGCGCCTCTGTTTCGGGCGCGACACTGCCCGCCCTCGTATCATCTAAATTTTGATCCTTAAATTCTTGCTTTTGCGGTGCGTCCTGCGCCGCGAGACGCACCTCTGCTAAGTCCTGCTCTGCGCTAAGCTTAGACTCGCCGTCTATCTCCTCGCCGTCCTGCGCATCGCTTTGACCGAAGCTAGGCATCTCGTCAAGATCGATATTTACGCTGGAATTTCGAGCGCTAGCGGAGCTTTCATTTAAGCTTACGCCGCTATTTTGCGCTTCGTTAAAATTTTGAGCTTCATTAAAATTCTGCGTTAAATTCTGCTGCAAATTCTGCGCCGTATCAAGGCGCGGCGCAGCAGGCTCCTCAAAGCCCTGATCTTGTAGCTGCGAGACGTAGTCGAGATTGTCGTTTTCGTTAAAGATCGCGCTCTCGCTGGGTTCGCCGCCGAAGCTCGTATCGACGAAGCGGGTAAATCTGCCCTGAAAGCCCACCTCGATCGTCCTGCCCGCCTCGCCCGAGCGGTTTTTGCCGACGATGATTTCGGCTTTTTCCTGATAGTCGTTGCGTCTAAACACGGGCTCGCCCGCGTCCTTGCCCTCGGCCTCCAGCCGCGAAATGCGCTCGCGCTCCATCTGCTCCTTATAAACCTCGTCGCGATAGACGAAAAGTATGATGTCGGCGTCCTGCTCGATCGCGCCGCTTTCGCGCAGATCGCTTAGCATCGGGCGTTTGTTCGAGCGCGCCTCAAGCGAGCGGTTTAGCTGCGACAGCGCGATGATCGGGATATTAAGCTCACGCGCTAAGAGCTTGAGCCCGCGTGAAATTTCGGCGATTTGCAGATGGCGCTCGGAGTAGTTGCTCGTGCTCGTCATAAGTCCGATGTAATCGATCACGCAAAGCTCGATGTTAGCATCCGCAGATTTGAGCTTGCGCAGCTGGGTGCGGACTTGGTGGATGTTCACGTAGCCGCTGTCATAGACGAAAAGCGGCATATTCAGCACCGCGTCGCAGGCGTCGTTGAAGCGCGTCCAGTCGTCGTCGCTGAGCTTGGCACTCATTATGTCGCTTAGCGGGATCGAGCTAAGCGCGCTTAGTATGCGATACATCAGCTGCACGGAGGGCATCTCGAGCGAGAAAAATACGACGCCTTTGCCGCTTTGCAGCGTTTTCATCATCAAATTTAGCGCAAAAGCGGTCTTTCCCATGCCGGGGCGGGCGGCGATGATGATGAGCTCGCCGGGCTTCAGCCCCTTCGTGCAGTCGTTTAGGAAGCGAAAGCCCGTATCCAGCCCCACGAGCTCCGAGCCTGCGAGTGCCTTTTGGCGTTTCAGCTCCTCTACCACGTCAGCGATGATCTCGTGCGATTTTTTGATACCGCCGTGGCGCTCCTCGTCGATGAGCTCGTAAATTTTGGAGCTGATTTTATCGGCGGTGTCTTTGCTGCGCACGGCTTCGTTTACCATCGAAGGGATCTCGTGCGCGACCTTGATTAGCGAGCGCTTGATCGATTTTTCGCGCAGCTCGAGCGCGTATTTTGGGGCATCGACCACGCCGCTAGTGGCTACGACCTCGGTAAATGCGCCATCGTCATAGCGCTCGGCTAGCCATTTTTTAACGAAGCTCGGCGCGATCGGCTCGTTGTGCGAGGAGCATTTGACGATCGCCTCGTAGATGTCGGCGTGCGGCTTGTAGAAAAAATCGCCGACCGAGATTATCTCGCTCAGCTCGCCGTATGCGTCCTCGTTTTGCAAAAGCGAGCTTAAAATCGCGCGCTCCATATCCAGATCGTATAAATTTGCAGGCACATTCTGCTTCGTTGCCATCGCTTCCCCTCGTTTCGCGCGCTTTTGCGCGTCTAAATTTTAAGCTCTATAAAATCGTAAATTTAATCCGCAGCCCCGGTCCGCTCTTTTGAAATTTGATCTCACGCTTTTAAACCGGCGCGGCTTTGAAAGCTCGCTGTGGTCCTCAAACTATCGCGGCTTTGAAAGTTTTGTGCTTCCGAAAAGCCGCGTAATTTTAAGCCGCTGAACTCTTATGCCGCATATACCGCGGCGACTTTAAGGCTACACCCAAAGGCTGCGGCAGCGAATTTAAAATTTTGAAATTTCATAGAGCTTGAAATTTCGCTAGGGCTTATAATTTTTTAAAATTTTAAGCCCGCCCATTAAAATTTAGCGCCTCGAGCTCGGGCGCCAAATTTCATGCCCGCTCCGCAGCGAGCGAATGTTGCTAAATTTAAACCGAACGTCGCGACTTGAAATTTCTCAAGCGCCTTAGATAACGAGCCGAAGCCGCGGCATCTAAATTTAACATTCGCCCGCTGTTTCGCAAAACAGCACGTCCAGCGCGCTAAGTCGTGCCAAATTTACGCGGCTCGTCTAAGTGCAGGAGCCCGCACGGCTGTCGTGAGCATGAGCACATTAAATTAACGCGACTGGTCTTGAACGCCGAATTTTAACTCTACGCAGCCGAGCCCTACGATTTAAAATTTCGCGCGGTAAATTCTACACTATAAAATTCCGCTCCAACTCTCGAAATTAAAATTTTGAAATGAAATTTCAAGGCAAAATTTCGGAGCCGAAATTTTAGCCCAAATTTTAAAGCTAAAATTTTAAACTCAAAAATCTAATACGAAATTCCAGCACTAAAATTTCAAGCCGTATTCCAAAGGCCGAAATTTCAAGGCGCCGCCTTAAGGATGAAATTTTAAAATTTCACGCCAATACGCG
>CAUUQJ010000242.1:0-2913 GCA_963547085.1 uncultured Campylobacter sp.
TGCCAAAGCGGCGTCGTATCCTTCACGGACTGCCTTAGCTCCTCTAGCCCCACGGCGTATTGTTCGATAAATTTTTTGTCGTATTTGTTATCGCGCAGCCAGACGTGAATTAGCGCCATTAAAAACGCCGCATCGGTTCCCGGCTTTATCGGTAGCCACTCATCGGCTTTGGAAGCTACGACGCTAAAGCGCGGATCGAGCACCAAAAGCTTTACGTCCTCTCTGCTCGCGGCTTTTGCGAGCTTTTTTGTTTTTGAGATGTCGATGCCCTCAAAGAGATTGTGGCCGAAATTTACGATGTATTTTGCGTCGCCGTAGTCTCTTTGCATACTTGTGCCGAAAGTGTGCGGCACAGCGATATTATAAGTGATCGGGCAGCATGACCAGTGCGAGTAGATGTTCGGGCTGCCGTATGCACAGGCGAAATTCATCAACTGCGTGTGGTGCTCGCCCGTTTTAGAGGTAAAAACTACGCTTTGCGGGCCGTATTTTTGCGAAATCTCGCCTAGCTTCTGCGCGCAAATTTTAAGCGCCTCGTCCCAGCTCGCCTCTTTAAATTTGCCCTCGCCGCGCTCGCCTACGCGAATGAGCGGCTTAATGAGCCTTTGATCGTCGTAGAGCTGATTTATGCCCGCGCCTCCACGAGCGCAGACCGAGGTTTTGTTTGAAAAGCGATGGTTGCCCTCGATGAGAGCGCCGCGACCGTTTTTGACGGTCACTTCGATAGGGCAGCGCGAGGAACACATCTCGCAGACGCTGGCGACTTTCTTTTCCGTCCCGCCGGTAACCGCGCTAGCGTTTAAATTTAGATTTAGCGTCGCTAGCGTGCCGATTGCGGCGGTGCTTTTTAGGAAATTTCGTCTATTCATAAAAACTCCTTACCTTTAAATTTTGGTAGGAATTCTAAGGCTTCATCGTAAAAATAAGGTTAATTTTGATAATGCAGCTTTTGGCTTAGACTTTATCTCAAAAGATAAAATGCGTCCTGCGCCGTATTTTAAAGCCGTAAAATAGCGCCAGCAGTAGCAAAATGCTAATTGCGCCGCAGATCGCAAGGGCTACGCGAGCGCCTAGCAGCTCGGTAAAAAAGCCCGATATGAGCGCTCCAAATGGCGTACTACCTATTAGAAATAGCGCGTATAAGCTAAGTACGCGCCCGCGGAATTCGTTGCTTACGTGCATCTGCACGGTGGAGTTGATGCTTGAGTTTGTGATTACGAAAAGAAATCCAGTTACGGCAAGCCCTGCTGCGGCCCATGCGAAGGAATTCGCAACCCCAGTAAGAGCTAAGCTCACCCCCATAGCGATCGCGCACGATCTGATTTTGCGGATGCCAAGTTTATCAAAGACTGCTACGAAAAGCGCGCCGCAAAAGGCTCCCACGCCCAGAGCCGACATCAAATATCCAAAGCTTCGCTCATCCGCGCCGAGGCTAAGCTTAACGAGTGCCGAGATCGTTACGTTGTAATTTGGCACCAGCGTCGCTACGATAAGCACTATTATCATTAGCTCGCTTAGGGTTTTTTTGTGCGATACATACGAAATTCCAGCACCGATCGAGGCAAAAACGCCTCCGCTTCTGCTAGATAGCGCAGTAATGGATGTCGGAATTTTTATGAAAAACAGCGAAACGATGATGCCTAAAAAGCTAAGTGCATTGAATAAAAAGCAAAAGCCTACGCCCCACAGCGCCATCACGATCCCCGCAAGTGCGGGTCCTGCGATACGAGCGACGTTGAAGGACATAGAATTTAACGCTATGGCGTTGGCTAGATCGCGGGGTGAGTCGATGAGGTCTTTTACCATCGACTGACGGCTCGGGGCGTCCATGCTGGTAAAGATACCGCTTGCAAAAGCGCAAAATAAAATTTTGCCGAAAGAATATAGCTCGCAAAAGCTCATAACCGCGAAAATTGAGGCGGTCACCGCCATGCCTATTTGAGCAAGTAGAAGGATCTTTTTGCGATTAAACTTATCGAGCAGTACACCGGAAAACGGCGTAAAAAGTAGTGCGGGCAGGAACCTCGCCGCAGCTACGAGACTGACCTTAAAAGCGTCTGCGGTGATGCTTAGCACTAGCCACGGCAGCGCGACGCTTTGCATCCAAGAACCGATCAGCGAGAGATTCATCCCGATCCAATAAATTCTAAAATTTGAGTATTTAAGCGATAGGAAGGGATTTTTCAACGCGCTGCCTTTTGAAATTTTGATTTGAGATTATACATTAAATTTTAAAAATTCACTTAAAGATTTAACATTTATAAAAATTTAACGAAAATTTAATATTTCTGAAAAGAAAAATTTTATATACTCTGCAATAAATTTTTAAGCAAAGGATTAAAAATGCAAAGACCGACTCCGATTAATCAGGAGATCAAACTCGATGAGAAGCGCTATATCGTTTCCAAAACCGATCCGAAGGGCATTATCACGTTTGCAAATCCGTATTTTTGTATGATTTGCGGCTATAGTGAGCTTGAGCTTTTGGGGCAGCCACATAGCATCATCCGACATCCGGACATGCCGCGAATAGCGTTTAAGCTTATGTGGGATACGATACAGCAGGGCAAGGATTTTACCGCCGTGGTTAAAAATTTAGCCAAAGATGGGCGCTTTTATTGGGTCATTACGGAATTTACTTCTAAAAAAGATCCCGTGACAGGGCAGATCACCGAATACACGGCATTTCGCAAGGCTCCGCCAAGATCCGCGATCGAAACTATAGAGCCAATTTACAGGGCGCTACTGGATGCTGAAAGAAACGGCGGTATGCAGGCTAGCCAAAAGGCGCTCGTGGACTTTTTAAAAAGCAAAGGCGAGACCTATGAGAGCTGGATCGCAAAGGTCTCAGGCAAATCAAATCCGCTCACCGCAATGTTTTTTAAGGCGATGAAAAAGCTTTTTAGCTAGTTT
>CAUUQJ010000243.1:0-2894 GCA_963547085.1 uncultured Campylobacter sp.
GAGATCTTCTTAGGCGGCGCGTCGAAATACTTCCTGCAAAAGACCAAAATTCCGGTCTTAATGTAGCTTAAAGCTTAGACGCCGTGTCGCAGTATGCCGCCCGCACCGCGTCTAAGCTTAAGTGGGCTTTTAAGCGCCGCAAGCTAAAGCTTAAATTTTAATCGGCTCGCTTTAGCTTTGTTAGCCCGTTCGCAAATCGCGCGGTTTGTCATTTTGCGGATGGGATGCGATTAATTTTTGCCGCTAGCTTTGCTGTCAAGCCGCGCTTTCTTTGCCGCGGCTAGAGAGTAAGTATATCCGCGGCGAGTGGAGTTAGCGGTCGCCGCAAGTGCGCCGGTCTATCTTTAAGCGTGCGAGTTTGGAATTCGTTTCTTTGCTCGCCATTTTTGGCTGCGTCGCGGAAATCCGCATAAAATTTGCAGTTGAAATTTCCGCTTGCACGCTAAATTTTAAATTCCAAGGAGTGTAGATGGCTTTTGAAAATGCAACCATCACCAAAGAGGATGATAAAAAGTATGGATTGAGTAAGATTTACTACAAATATAATCCATACTATGAGACTTTTATTAATGAGCTGCGATGGACTATCGATAGGGAGAGAGATTGCTGGGCTTGGTTTCTTTATAGCTTCCCAGGCTATGAACACGACCACGATTACGATACAAAGTCTATTTGGATATTATATCATAAAGGTGAAATTATAGAGATGATTATAGATCATGAGGTAAATATTGATAGAAAAGTAGTTCCAGAGGAATTTCATAGGATTTGGAAACTCCTAGATTTAAAACCAAATCATACGCAAAGTCTTAATAAGCAAGACATTTTATGTCTGTTAAAAGAAATTTTGGAGGCGTATAGAGATATTGATTTGTATAAACCAAGAGAAAACTACACTATGGAACTCCAAGACCTAACCGATCGCGACGTAAAATAGGGCTTTAAATTTAACTCTATTTTAGTCCCGCACCAAATCAAATTTCATAGAATTCTATAATTTCATAGAATTTTGAAATTCTAGAATTCCAAAATCCTATAATTTTAAAATTTTAAAATTCCCGCCCTAAAATTTCTTGTAAATCAAATTTATCAAAATCATCGACGCGAGCGCCTCTATGAGCGAGGCGATGATCATCGCGAAGTATATCTCTTGCGAGATCGCGGCGGTGGAGTAAAAAAGCGTCGCCGTGGCGATGACGAGGGTTAGCGGCATAGATAGTGATAGCGCGAAAAGCACCGCGCCTTTGCGCCCCAGAGTGCCTAAAAACGTAGCGCTCGCAAGCAGCCTGATGCCAAACATCAGCGCCGCTAGGCTTATGGCAAAGCTCATCACTCCGGGCATAAGTAGCGCTTCTAGCTTGATTACGGCTCCAGTGTGTATGAAAAATATCGGCACCAAAAAGCCGAAGCCGAACGACGATAGCTTCTCGATAAGGTCGTCCTTGTGCGAGAAAAAGGTCGGCAGAAAGGTGCCTGCGATGAAGGCGCCGATGACGACCTCAAGCCCCAAAAGCATCACCCCCGCGCATATGAGGCAAAACAGCGCCATCGCAAATCGCACGTCCTTTTCGTTTTTGTCGTACTTGGGCATGATGACCGTTTTTAGCGCGGGGAACCACCAAAATAAAATTTCAAGCCCTTTAAAAACCGCCAAGGCGGCCGCCGAAAAGCCCAAAAGCGCGCCGATGTGAAGCGCCATCTCCACGCCGAAGCCGTTTTTAAGGTAGATGCCGCCCACCGTGAGGACGGCGATGCTGATGAGCTCGCCGATCACGCCCGCGGGCATCGCGAGATTGAGCCATGCTTGATCCTTGCCGTATTCCTTATACAGCGCCGAAAGCAGCCCGACGCTCATCAGGGGCGCTGCGATGATAAGCATCTGCGGCAGTTCAAACATCCAAACCGCAAGCGCGCTTAGGATATAAAGCAGCGCCAAAAAGATTAGGATCAGCCGCAGAATTTTACGCGGCATCGCAAGCAGCGCGCGGAAATCCACCTCGCAGCCCGCCAAAAACATAAGGTAGCAAAAGCCGATCTGAGCGGCTAGATCGAAGGTCGCGCTTGGCGGCAAAAGCCCTAAATTTGCAGCTATGATGCCGAGCATAATCTCCATAGGCGAGAGCGGAATTCTAGCTAAGCTAGCCAAAAAGGGCGAAGCAAAGATCAAAAACGATAGCGCGATTAGGACGTAAATTTCATTCATACGCTTTGGCCTCGCACCCTTTTAGATTTTCTCCGCACTGTTTTAGAATTTTTTCGCATCTTTCTAGCATTTTCTCTGGCTGCCCAGGGGCTTTTCTTATCATTTTAAGACTTCCTTTCGGTTGCTTTATAGTTCTTTGCACTGCGAACGGAGACGAAATATGCGCAATTTTTGCTCTTGCACCACAATACAGGCAAACTGGAAAGTCGCTTTTTGCGCCCGCAAATATCGTCCGGATTTAACACGAGCGTGCCGTTTTTATCTACCGCCGCGGCAAAAAAGTGAGTGTGGCCGTAAATTTTGATAGTTGAAATTTTATCCGCGCCGCGCTCGCACGGACCCCGATTTTTACTTTTGCTGCTTGCATTGGGGTCAGAATTCGCGGTCAAATTTGAGCCTAAGTTTAGCGCGGCCAAATTTACGCACGAGTTCGGTGAGGATAAATTCGCGCTTAAGCTCGGCGCCGTTAAATTTACTGCGCGATCCGCACCCGAGCTTGCTTTAGAGCTTATATCTGGGCTCGTATTAGCGGCTAAATTTGCATTTGAGTTTAAATTTGCGTTTTGGCTTGAAGCGAGGTCTGCGTCCAGACTTAAGTCTAAATTTGCATTTGAGTTCACATCCACGCCCAAGCTCACATTTAGACTTGCGGACTGCCCGCTTTTTAAATTTGTGCTCGCGCTACCTATGT
>CAUUQJ010000244.1:0-2887 GCA_963547085.1 uncultured Campylobacter sp.
AGCAGCGCGGTTATTTCGAGATCGACGGAAATAAAGATATCCAGCAAAAAGGCAAAAACTTTTGCATTATGCTACCGCCGCCGAATGTTACCGGAGTGCTTCATATCGGGCATTCGCTCACTTATACGCTACAAGACATAATGACGCGATACAAGCGAATGGACGGTTACAAAACGCTGTGGCAACCGGGGTTAGACCATGCAGGCATTGCGACGCAAAACGTCGTCGAGCGCGAGCTTTTGGCGCAAGGGATCAAAAAAGAAGAGATAGGGCGCGAGGAGTTTTTAAAACACGTTTGGCACTGGAAGGAGCAAAGCGGCGGGCAGATCGTAAAGCAGATGAAGCGCCTTGGCGTCACGCCTGCGTGGAGCAGACAGCGCTTTACGATGGATGAAGGGCTTAAAAACGCCGTTCGCAAAGCCTTCGTAAACCTATACGACGCGGGGCTCATCGTACGCGGAAACTACATGGTAAACTGGTGCACGCACGACGGCGCATTAAGCGACGTGGAGGTTGAGCACAAGGAGAACAAGGGCAAGCTCTATCATTTGCGTTATTACTTTGCGGACGAGCAAGATAAATTTATCGTAGTGGCTACTACGCGCCCCGAGACCTACTTCGGCGACACCGCCGTCATGGTAAATCCTGCGGACGAACGCTATAAAAATTTGATCGGCAAAAAAGTCGTATTGCCGCTAATCGGCCGCGAGATAGAGATCATCGCCGACGAATACGTCGATATGAGCTTCGGAACGGGTGCCGTGAAGGTCACGCCAGCGCACGACACCAACGACTACGAGGTCGGCAAGCGCCACGAGCTGGAGTTTATCACGGTATTTGACGAAAAAGGAATTTTAAACGAGCAGTGCGGTAAATTTAATGGTTTAGAGCGGCTTGCTGCGCGCGATCAGATCGTAGCGGAGCTTGAGCGACTGGGCTTTATCGAAAAAATCGAGGATTACGAAAATCAAGTCGGCTACTGCTACCGCTGCAAAAACGTCGTCGAGCCGTACATCTCGCAGCAGTGGTTCGTGCGCGCGGATATCGCAAAAGATGCGATCGCCAGAGTAAATGCGGGTGAGGCGGAATTTTTCCCGAAGCACTGGATCAATAGCTTCAACGCCTGGATGCGCGAGCTGAAGGACTGGTGCATCAGCCGCCAGCTGTGGTGGGGGCATAGAATTCCCGTGTTTTACTGCGACTGCGGTCATCAGTGGGCGGATGAGCGCGAGAGCCCCGATGCTTGCCCGAAATGCTGCGGTAAAAATTTTACTCAAGACCCTGACGTGCTCGATACGTGGTTTTCAAGTGGTCTTTGGCCGATCAGTACGCTTGGCTGGGGCAACGGCGAGGCTCTGAAAAACGAGAAGTGGTTTGAGGAGGATTTGAGCGAATTTTATCCGAATACCATGCTGATTACGGGCTTTGACATTTTGTTTTTCTGGGTCGCGCGCATGATGTTTCAATGCCAAAACGCCATGGGCGAGCTGCCGTTTCGCGACATCTATCTGCATGCCTTGGTTAAGGATAAAGACGGCAAAAAGATGAGTAAATCGAGCAAAAACGTAGTCGATCCGCTGCTAAAGATAGATGAATTTAGCGCCGATATTTTGCGCTTTACGCTTACGATTTTGTGCGTGCAGGGGCGCGATCTGCGCCTTAGCGACGATAAGCTTTTGATATATCGAAATTTTACAAATAAGCTCTATAACGCGAGCAAATTTTTGCTTTTAAACGCCTCTAAATTCGATGATTTAGAGGCGGCGCAGATCAAAACGAGCCTTGGCAAATATATGCTTTCACGCTTTAATTGCTGCGTGAGCGCAGTGCGGGAAAATTTAGACGAATACCGCTTCAACGACGCTGCGACCGAGCTTTATAAATTTTTCTGGGACGAGTTTTGCGACTGGGGCATTGAGCTTAGTAAAGCGGACAAGGCCGCGATCGGCGAGCTAGGGATGATTTTTAAAGAAGCGATGAAGCTACTGAGCCCGTTTATGCCGTTTCTAAGCGAGTATCTGTATCAGGAGTTAAGCGGCACGAAGCTGCAAGACGCGCGCTCTATCATGGTGATGCGATACCCGCAGCCAGGTGAGCGCGACGAGCGGATCGAGGAGCTATTTTCGCTTCTTATCGAAGCGATCGTTAGCATTCGCCGCGCAAAGGCGACGATCGAGCTCGGCAATGCGCGCGTAGCCAAAGCCTACGTCAAATCTGCAGTCGATCTAAGCGCCGCCGCGGACTATATCAAAACGCTTGCCAAGGTAGATGAAGTGGAATTTACGCAGCAAAATATCGCAAATTCCGCCCGCGACGTAAGCGAGAGGCTAGAAACTTTCGTACCGCTTGAGGGGGTCGATCTTAGCGGCGTGATTTCACGCCTTAATGCGCAAAAAGCCAAGCTGCAAAAAGAGATCGAAAAACTCTCGGGCATGCTAAATAATGAGAAATTTGTAGCCTCCGCCCCGCAAGCCGTGGTCGAGGCCAACCGCGAAGCGCTGCAAAGCGCGCAGGAAAAATTCGCCAAAGTATGCGACGAGCTAAAGGCGTTTGGCGAATAGTCCGCTCGTTTGAGTCTAAATTTAAATCAAGGAGAAAAATATGTCAAAAGGTAGTATCGGTGGATTTACATTAGGCACGGTCATAGCCGTCGCACTATCATGGGGAGTCAATAAAAGCATAATGTGGGCGATAATCCACGGATTTTTAAGTTGGTTATACGTGATTTATTATTTCCTACTGAGGTAAAATTTCATCGGCGGCGCGCCGTTTTACGCGCTAAATTTTAAAATTTGAAGGATAAAAAAATGAACGAAAAAATAAAAATAGCGGTTTTGGGATATGGAAATTTAGGTCGCGGCGTAGAGCTTGCCGCGCGAAATAGCAA
>CAUUQJ010000245.1:0-2881 GCA_963547085.1 uncultured Campylobacter sp.
GTCATCTCCCAAGGCCTTGCGAAAAACCATGTTGCGGCGGTTTGTACGGTCTGTGCGCTAAGCGATGCCGTATTTACGGCCGTAGGGATATTTTTAATCGGTGGCGCTCTTAAGCAAGGCTCGCTTTTTACCCAAATTTTAGGCATAGGCGGGATCATATTTCTGCTCTGCTACGCGCTAAGCTCGTTTTTTAGCGCCTATAAGGGCTCGCATTTTGCCAAGATTCAAAACTCTGCAAATAGCCCGCTGGCGCCCGTCGTAGCCAAAGCCCTTGCGGTGACGCTTCTAAATCCGCACGTGTATTTAGACACCGTCGTGGTCGTGGGCTCGCTCGGCGCTACGATCGCAGATGCCCAAAAGCTGTGGTTTTACGCGGGAGTTATGTTTGTATCGTTTGCGTGGTTTTTCGGCTTAGGATATGGCTCAAGGGCACTTTCGAAGCTTTTTGCAAGCAGTAGGGCATGGCGTATAATCGACGCGCTAGTGGGAGTTTTGATGCTATATATGGCGTATCTGATCGCGAAGTTTGTCTTTAAAATTTAAAATTTCACGCTAAAATTCCGCACTCTTGATAAAGGATCTATGATGAAAATTGAAATTGAAAGCGGGCTCGAGCTAAAAGAGGCCTTGTGGCGCGTAGAGAAAGCTCTGCGACTGGTGACCGACAAGGATGGCAAAATCACATCTAGCGCGACGCTTTACGTGGGCAAACATTCGCTTTTAAATTTACTCGATACCAACCAGATCGAAAATATCCAAAACGCCTATGCGCGCGCCAGGACGGAATTTCGCGCGGAGATGCTGGGAGTACTGGAGGGCTTTTTATCCCAAGAGGATGCCGAGAAAGATCCGGAATACGCGCTATTTAATCAGCTCTACCAAATGGCGATGACCGCGGGCAGAAAGAGCGATATTTTTATCCATGTCCAAGGCATCAGCGAAAACGAGGTCGTGCTGCGCGTGTATCAGCGCTTCGAGCTGGAGAGCGGCGAGACAATCTATTACGCAGGTGGTGAGTTTAGCTACAATCTGGATGAAAATTTCGGTAAAATTTATCGCTACGAAATCTGATTTTGGCGGTACGGCGCGAGATCGATGCTGCCTAGATCCTAAATATCGCACTACGCTTTTTTGCTGCAGCGTCTGAATTTAAACCCTAAAACACGCGGCGAGCTAAATTTAGACAAACTTTCTGCAACGATAGAATTCTTCTCGGTTAAATTTATCGTAATTCCAAATTTGAAGCTGTGTGTAAATTTTTATCCTTCGATATGCGAATTTTATCCTACTGCCCGCCTGCCTTCGAGTTTGCCTTGTTTTACGCTTGTCAAAATTTTTAAGTCGAGCTCGAATAAAATTTCACTCCTCAGGCACGCAAATTTTTGTCGGATCGCACTTTTATGCAAAAGAAAAGATAATTAAACGAAGCCGAATTTAACCAAGGCGCGTATGTAGGAAGGCGAGCTCAAAGATGATACGCTAGGTGGCGGTTTGCTGTCATTGCTTACTTTAAAAATTTTAAGCATTAATACGTGCAAAATGTAAAAACAAAGAAGTGAAAACGCAATGCTAAGCAGGAAAACTAGGATAATAAGAGCGCTGATCGGACTAGAGATAATGATCGCAAAAGCCGTTGTTTAACAGCTGGTGGGGGCTGGTCGGACTGGTGCCCTTTATCGTGGGCGTCACGGGATTTTGCCCCGCTTGCTACTTTTTAAACCGCTGTTCGCTAAAGCGTTAAATTTAGCCGCGGTATGCGGTTTTGCCGTGCGCCGAGAAAATAAGCGCTATAAATTTAGCGGCGAAGCGAGCGAGCTTTAAATTTTAAATTCTCCGCGCTTCGCCGGGAGGGGGGGGGGATGTTAAATTTAAACTAGCCCTTTAAAGCTTAAAATTTTATCGCGCGATGCAAGGCAGTAAATTTAATGTGGCAAATTTAATCTCGTGCCCCCCGTCAATCGGCATGCCGCTATCCGCGTAAATTTTAGTACACGCCGCTTTCGGCGCTCTTGCTGAAGCTGGCTTGTTCTCCGCGTCAGCCATAGCCAAACTCTATGATTAATTACACCTCGCCTCTTAAAATTCATCTTAAATTTGCTAAAATTGCAGCTAAATTTAAAATTTAAAGGAGCCAAAATGTCAAATATCTTAATCATAGGCGCGGGCGGCGTGAGCCAAGTCGCGACCGTAAAATGCGCGATGAACGCGGACGTTTTTAGCAAGATCACCCTTGCTAGCCGCACCAAAAGCAAGTGCGACGCGATCGCTAAATTTATAAAAGACCGCCTAGGCGTCGTTATTGACACTGCCCAGATCGACGCGGACGACACCGACGCCGTAGTCGCGCTCATCAAAAAAACGGGCGCCGATTTGCTTTTAAATGTGGCGCTGCCGTATCAGGACCTAACGCTCATGGACGCGTGCTCTCGCGCCGGTATCCCATACATCGACACCGCAAACTACGAGCACCCCGACACGGCAAAATTTGAGTACAAATTGCAGTGGGCGAAGGACGAGGATTTTAAGAAGGCGGGAACCATGGCGCTGCTGGGAAGCGGCTTTGATCCTGGCGTGACGAACGTATTTTGCGCCTACGCGCAGCAAAATCTCTTTGACGAGATCGGCGAGATCGACATCCTAGACTGCAACGCGGGCGATCACGGCTACCCGTTCGCGACGAATTTCAACCCTGAAATCAACCTGCGCGAAGTAAGCGCAAAGGGCCGCTACTGGGAGCGCGGCGAGTGGAAAGAGACTGAGCCGATGCAGATAATGTTCAAATGGGACTACCCGAAAGTGGGCGTCAAAGACAGCTACCTGCTCTACCACGAGGAGCTAGAAAGCTTAGTAAAAAACATCAAAGGGCTAAAGCGAATCCGCT
>CAUUQJ010000246.1:0-2874 GCA_963547085.1 uncultured Campylobacter sp.
ACGTAAATTTTATGATGGACAAGGACTCCGAGCTTTGGATGCAAAACGACGCCAGCTGCAGCGACAGCGAGTATTACCGCGTGGAGGGCTCCAGCGTATCTAGCTGCAATGTCACCGATCCCGATTGGCGCATCAAATTTAGTAGCGGCATGCTCAATAAAGAGAGCAAATTCCTCCATCTTTTTAATCCGAGATTTTACGTGGGTGACGTGCCGGTGCTTTATCTACCGTATTTCGGCTTCCCGACCGACCGCACGCGCCGCACGGGCCTGCTGCCTCCCGAGGCGGGCTACATCAGCAAGGAAGGGATTTATTACAAGCAGCCGATCTATTTCGCGCCTTACGATAGCTGGGATTTTCAGCTCGATCCGCAGGTGCGCAGCAGAAGGGGCTTTGGCGCCTACGGCACCTTTCGCTTTACGGAATCCCCGTATTCTTACGGCGAGATTAGAGGCGGAGTTTTCGATAACTTCTCGCGAGCGCAAAAACGCCTCGAATACAAAAACGAGCGCCATCACGGCTTTGAAGTGCAATACGATCGCAGCAAGCTTGCAACCTATCTGCTAGATGGCGATCTGCGCGAAAATTTATGGATCGATTTTACCCAGCTAAACGACCTTGAATACTACGATCTGAAGGAAAAGGGAGGTCTTGGCAACGATGCGGATAATTCGCTCGTAACTTCACGGCTGAATTATTATTTGACCTCAGACGAGCACTATTTTGGCGCCTATGGACGATACTACATCGATACGAGTAAGCTAAACGCCGATAATACCTTCCGCAACGAAGATACCGTCCAAGAGCTTCCGACGCTGCAATATCATAAATTTAGCAATGATTTAGGACTATCAAATTTGATCTATTCGCTTGATGCGAAGGCGCGTAATTACACCAGATGGGAGGGCGCGACTGCTCGCCAATACGAGTTTGATGTACCGATTAGTATAAGCACGCCGCTACTGGCGGATTATTTAAATTTCGCCTTTACCGAGCGAGTGTATATGACCAATATCGATTGGCACGATAAATTCTACTACGCAAACGGAGATCTTGGCGAGGATAAAAGCACTTTCTACGCTAATCAATACACCGAGCTTTCGCTCTACACCGACGTAGCCAGGGCTTACGATAGCTTGTATCATACGATGAGCTGGAGGGCGGATTTTAGAATTCCCGGATGGCAGCAAGGCGATATAGAGGATAGAATTTTAAAGTATCATCAGTATAAATACGACCTTGCTCGCGGTGCAGTAGATCGCTCGCGGCTGGGTAACTTGCAAGACTCGCTTTATTGGGAGGATAACTTCTTAAGCGAGCTTAGTGACGAATACACCCACGAAAATGCAGCTTTAAGTATGACGCAGTTTTTCTATAATGAAGACGGGCGTAAATTTTTACGCCATAGCGTCAAGCAGCGATATGACTTCGACGATCACGAGTTCGACGATTTAGAACACCGCATCGATGCGTATTTTGCAAATGGGCTAAATATCGGAAACCGCTTTACCTACTCACATAAATATAAAAGCTTCGATAAGGTCTATACCTACGCCAACTACTCCAACGACGACTTTAGCTTTGGACTTAGTCACGCTTACGAATATGAAAAACTTAGCATGGAGCCTAAACGCTATACGAAAGATAACTACGGCATCGTAAACGCTTCGGTAAATTTGCCTAGGAATAATAAAATTTTTGGGCGTTGGGATTACGACTTGGAGCGTTCTTATTCTAAAATGTGGCGCGTGGGGCTTTCTCATACGCGCAAGTGTTGGAATTACTCTTTTGTGTATCAAGAGGATATTGAGCCTAAAAATACCAGTACGACGGGCTACAGCAAAGCAAGTAAGGAGCGCGGAATTTACTTTCTCGTAAATTTCTATCCGTTCGGCGGAGTGGGGTATGATTTTTCGGTAAATAGCGAATACGGAAGCGAAAAATAATGACGCCTAGAGCTGAGCTGATGTTTGAAAACCAAATCGACGCCGCGATGAAACTCGCAGAAATTTTACCCGCTGCCGTGATCAAAAACGAAAATTTTCTAATAATCGCTCAGTCCCTGGAGTCGCTTCCTATCGCAAACCATCTTGCTCTAAAATTAGGGCTTGCCTATGAGTTTTTATTTACAGAGCCTGTTTTAGCGCCAAATAATCCGGAATGTGCGATCGCGTGCGTAAGCGAAACCCAAGAGATCGTAATGGTAGATGAGCTCGTGCGAAGCTTCGGCATCAGCCTGGATTACGTTTACGGGCAGGCAAACAGACTTTATGAGGAGAAAATTTTAAAAAACATGTATAAATTTCGCAAGGGCGAGCTTTTGGGAAATTTAGAGAAAAAAAACGTCATCTTGGTAGATGAGGGGTGTGAGAGCGGGCTGACCGCACTTACTTGCATAAAGACGCTCGTAAGCTTAAACGCCAAAGCGATCTTTTATGCCACTCCCGTTATCGGCAGCGATAATGCAGATGAGATCGCCATGCTAGTAGATGGAATTTATGCCGTTCACAAGATCAGAGATTTTGTGAATGTGGATTTTTATTACAAAGAAAAAACGCTCTCAAGCGCGGAGGAGATAATGCAAATTTTAAACAAATGCCCACTTTATCTACCGTTTCACGAGACCAACAAAAACAAGGAGAAAATTAATGCAGTGCAAAATTGAAGTAAATGGCAATACCGAAATTTTCGATATCAATAAGGTCGCAAAGCAAGCCGCGGGCGCGGCGCTTTTGCGCGTGAAAAATACCGTAGTGCTAGCCACCGTAGCGCGCGAAGAGACGCAGGTGCAGGAGGATTTTTTACCCCTTACCGTGCAGTATATCGAAAAGATGTACGCGGCGGGCAGAATCCCCGGAGGCTACATCAAGCGCG
>CAUUQJ010000247.1:0-2848 GCA_963547085.1 uncultured Campylobacter sp.
TTATCGAGATAAATTTTTCAGAGCTAGTCAAGCTCTATCTTTTCATGCTGCCGCGCATCCTCATATTCACGGTGCCGATCGCATTTTTCGTGGCGCTTAGCATCTCGCTTTTTAGGCTATCCAAAGAGAACGAAACCATCGTAATATTTACGATCGGCTACGCCACGCGCAAGATCGCGCTGTTTTTTGGCATAAGCGCCGCGCTGTGCTCCTTGGCGCTACTTTTCGTATCGCTTTTTATGATGCCGATAGCGGAAAATTTAAAGGACAATTTCATCGATTACAAAAAAATTAGTGCGACGCTAAATATCAAATCCAACGAATTCGGGCAGAAATTTTCCGACTGGCTCGTTTTTATCGATTCGCAGGAAAACAACGGCACAAGCACGCTGTATAAGGATCTGGTGCTGTATAATCCAGGTGGCTCGCAGGATCACGAGCGGATGATCGTAGCGCGTAGCGGCGAGTTTAAAAACGAAAACGCGAGCTTTTCGGCGATGCTGCACGACGGCAAAATTTACACGATGGGCAGCGATCAATGGCACGTAAGCGAGTTTGAAAGCCTAACTCTGCGCACGCAAAGCGACCGCAATATTCGCGGCGGAGGCGGCGTAATAGGATACTGGAGCGAGATGGACGGCAGCGAAAAGCGCAGGAAGGAATTTAGCATCTACACCCTTGTCTCGCTCTTTCCGCTGGCTAGCTTTCTGTTTGCGCTAAGCCTCGGTATCGTGACCTATCGCTACGAAAAGGGTTTCGTTTACGCGGGGATCTTCGGCGTGCTTTTTAGCTACTTCGCGCTGATCATGCTGCTCTCCAAACATCCGAGCATTGCGCTTCCAGTGACATTCGGCGTTACGCTTATCGCATCGCTGCTTTACTACAGGATCAAAATTGCCCCGAGGTACTGAAAAAAGCTCCGAGCTCTGCGGCGGCGAAATTTTAAATAAAAGCTCGTCCGCTCGAAATTTGGCGGATAAAATTTCGGCGAGCAAGGCTAGCGCCTCTAAAATTTTGCGTGGCGTAAATTTAAAGCATGAAGTGCAAAGCGGCGAGCAAGGCTTTATTTCAAAAGATGAAATTTCAAATTTTAAAAATTCCGCTCTCGCAGATACGGCAAACGATACGGCTACCTATACTGCGCTCGATTGCGATTTGAATCAAGAAAGAGCCGAGCAAAGCTCTAGCGCCGTTTGCGCCAAAAAGGCTGCGCGTGCGGCAAATTTAAATTCCGCCCGTAAAAATTCCGCCGATACCGTCGCTTCGGATATTTGCGCGGCAAACGCTGCGAAAGCTAATGTGGCAAGCGACGACGCTTTAAAAATCTATATGTCGCCCGTCGCAAAATTTTACACTACCCGTCTCGCGTCCGCCCGCACCGCAAACTCCCGCAAGGCAAATGCCGCCTGCGAAGCGGGCGCCCCCGCAAACACCATCGCAAGCGCATCCGAACTTAAAAATATTATCAAAAGCGCGCCCGCAAGCGACTTCGCAGCGAGCGAGCTTGCGCACATCGGCAAAATAAGCGCCGCGCCAAATACCCCCTCAGATGCGTGCGCATATGCCGCGAGCGCGAACTCCGAGCGCGTAAAGCTCAAACTCGTCTATTCCTACGACGGCTCGAAATTTAGCGGCTCGCAGTCTCAGCCTCACGGGCGCGGCGTTGAGGATGTGCTGCGCGCGGCTTTGGGGCGAGTGGGGATCTTTGCGTCGCTCATCAGCAGCTCGCGCACCGATAAAGGGGTACATGCGCTGCGCCAGGTAAGCTGCGTCGAATGCACCGTGCACTGGGAGCTGCCGCGCCTAAAAGAGCTCATCAACCGCCACTGCGCGCCCTATATTTTTGTACGTCACATCAGCCCGGTGCCGCGCGATTTTCATCCGCGTTACGACGCCGTGGCGCGCTGCTATCGCTACGTTTTAAACCACGGATGTCCCAGCCCCTTTCTTAGCGATTTTTGCGTGTTTTATCCGCGCGTAGATCTTGCCGCGCTCAATGCTGCGCTTGCAAATTTTATCGGCGAGCACGATTTTAGCGAGTTTATGAAAAGCGGCAGCGACATAAAAAGCCCCGTGCGAGAGCTCTACGTCGCGCGCGCCTACTCTTTTAGAAATTTGACCTTGATAAATTTTAAAGCCAACGGATTTTTGCGAGCGCAGGTGCGGCTGATGGTCGCAAACGCCCTAAAATCCGTGCAGAGCGGGCGCAAGATCAGCTTCTCGCGAGCGCTTAGCAGAATCCCCTTTCCGCCGAACGGGCTGTATCTTAGCAGCGTGAGTTATTAAGACTTGAAATTTATAGCGTTAAATTTTATCCACGGGCGTTTGGATTTCAAGCTTAGAATTTTATCGCGGTAAAATTCTGCATATGAGAGTAGATCGCCACCCTACTTTGATATTAAATCACCTGCACCACGATGTGTAAAATCGTAAATTTGCGCGAAATTCGATCTATTTTTATTAGAATTTTATAGAAATTTAGCAATACTTTCAAACTTTTAACTCAAAAAGGAGCAAAGATGAAAAAATTTTCTGTTGCTTTGGTCGGTTTGGCCTTACTAGCTAGCGTTTCAGGCGCTAAGGAGTTCATCAATATCGGCACCGGCGGTATGACCGGCACCTATTATCCGGTAGGCGGCGCCATTTGCCGTTTGGTAAATATGGATAAAAATATGAAATGCTCCGTGCAATCGACAGGCGGCTCGACATATAACGTCAATAACGTGCTTAAAAAGGAGCTAAATTTCGGCTTCGTTCAAAGCGATGTCGTCTATGATAAATACAACGGTACGGGCAAATTCCAAGGCGCGGCGGATAAAAATTTACGCTCCGTAATTTCGATCTATCC
>CAUUQJ010000248.1:0-2840 GCA_963547085.1 uncultured Campylobacter sp.
AGCAGATTTTTTAGCACCGCTCCGCCCAGCGCGTAGATGCTAAGGCAGATACTTTCGCTGGCGCACAGCGTGGCGACTAGGGCGAAGGTGCGCGCACCGAAAAGATTATCCGCATCCAAAAATGGCGGAAAGAGCGCGGTAAAAAATATCCACGCCTTGGGGTTTGAGACCGCGACTACGAGACCTTGGAAGAAGATATTTTCGCTGCGCTTTTGTTTTTGCAGCTTGAAATTTCCGCGCGCTAAAAAGGTCGCGACGCCCAGATAGAAAATATACGCGCCGCCTAAAATTTTAATCGCGCTAAGCGCCGCAGGGTGCGCAAGCAGAATGCTCGCGACGCCGAATATGCACGCAAGCGCCACGGCTGCGACGCCCAGCACCTGCGCCAGCAACGCAGGCAGCGCCCTAAGATAGCCGCGCGCGATGCCGAGATTTAGCGCGTAGGTCATGTTGATGCCCGGCATCAGCGATATCGGAAAGATCGTAAAGAAAAACAGAAGCATTGAAAACCCCTAAATTGCGGTTAAATTTTAAATTTATCGCGCGCCCGTCGCGGAAATTTTAAAGTGCTGCGGCGAGTGAAATTTTAAAATTCCGCCGCGCACTTTTGCGCTTGTGATCACGCTTGCACGGCGCGTGTAGATAAAATTTAAAATTCCGCCGCACCGCCCCCAAGCTTTTCTTGGGGCGGGAAGGGGCCCCGGTTGCGAGGGCACACTTCTCGCAGAGACGGCGCTGCTTCTGCGCACCGTACGCTCTGCTCGCTCACAAACCCCACCTAACCCCCGACGACGCTTTATAAGGGGCAGGCTACGCCTGCGCTGAATTTATATTATAATTGCGGTGCGGTATCTCGCACCTAGTCGCAAGACCGCCGTGCCGCAAGTTTCAATACAATGTGTCGCATCGCGTAAAAGCTCGCGCCGCAGCGTATGTAACGGAGCGAATGAAATTTTAAAATTCCGCCGCACCGCCGCGGACAAATTTAAATTTTAAAACTCTTGCGGCTTTAAATTTGGCTGAAAATCCCGTACCCGAAGATCACCGCGATGATGAGCGGCAGGATAAATTTGACGTATAAAAACCAAACTCCCGCGAGCCGCGCGCTTAGATCGCCTTCGTTGGTGAGCTCGTAGATCGCGTCCTTTTTCAGCACCCAGCCCACGTAGATGCAGCACAGAAGCGCCGTTAGCACGAAAAAGACGTTCGCGCTTACGAAGTCGAAGGCGTCGAAAACCGAGCGCCCTAGAATTTTAACGTCCGCAAGCACGCTGCTTGAGAGTATGCAGGGTAGGTTGCCGAGCACGAAGACGCCGCCGAGCGTTAAATTTACCGCTTTTAGCGTCGAAAATGAGAAGCGCTCCTCGACGAAATTTATGATGACCTGATAGATCGTGATCGACGTCGTAAGCGCGGCGATGAGCAAAATCGAGAGAAAGACCACCGCGACGGCGTTACCGAACGGCATATGCGAAAACGCGATCGGAAGGCTCTTAAAAACCAGCGACGAGCCGCTGCTCGGCTCAAGCCCCGCGCTAAAGAGCGATGGGAAGATCATAAAGCCCGCAAGCACGGCGATGAGTGTGTTTACGACCGCGGTGATGGTGGCCGTTTGCATCAGCTTCTCGTCTTTGTTGAGGAAGCTAGACAGCGTGATCATCACGCCGAATCCGAGCGAGAGCGCGAAAAAGACCTGTCCCAAAACGTCGATCAAAAGCTTGGGCGTGATCTTTGCAAAATCGACGCCGAGGTAAAATTTCACGCCTTCCTTTGCTCCTTCCAGCGTTAAATTCGTAAGGATCACCGCGATGAAGCACAAAAATAGCGCAGGCATTAGAAATTTTACGAATTTTTCGATCCCCTCGATGATGCCGTTTTTCAAAATGTACCAGTTGATCGCTATGAAAACGATCGTGTAAGCTCCGACGCCAAGCGGGCTATTTTCGATGTGATCTGAGTAGAATTTCTGCGTAAATGCGGGATCTGTGATCCGCGCGGAGAGGTCGAAGTTGCCGCTTACGATGTTTACGATGTAGGTTAGCACCCAGCCGCCAAGGACCATATAGTAGGCTAAAATTCCAAACGCGCCGATTACCCCCATGATGCCTACGATCTTCCATGTGGGCTTTATGCGCGAGCCGTCCTTTTTAGGCGCTGTGAAGGCATCGACGCAGTTTCTTAGCGCGCGACGTCCGATGACGTTTTCTACTAAGATCATCGGGATTCCAAGCACGATCATTGCGATGCAAAATACGAGCACGTAGGCGCCGCCGCCGTTTTCGCCGACTAAGTACGGAAATCGCCACGTACAACCAAAGCCGATCGTGGCGCCCGCGACGGTTAAAATATATGTGAGCTTGCTGCTCCAGGTCTGTCTCGGCACGCTCCCTCCTTAAAATTGCTCTTTTTTGAGCTTGTCGAGGAAGTCCTCGATATTGTATTTGGCGCGGTAAGCCTCGCTGATGAGATGGACTATGATGTCGCCGAGATCGACGACGCTCCACTCATCGCCGCTTTCGATAGCCAAAAACTCCTCGCCGAGCGGCTTTAGCACGCTTTTTAGCTCCTCGATAAGCGAGGCTGCATGGCGGGAAGTTAGCGTAGTGGCGATAACTACGAGTTTTGCGATGTATTCGCGCTCACTCATATCGATGATCTGGACATCTTCGGCTTTCTTTTCATTTAAAATTTCGGCGATCCGCTCCGCCCTTTGCTTTGGATCTTGCATATCTTTCCTTTTATAAAATTTTATGACCTCTGCTGCGATCTTGGGCGGGATTTCGCCTTTGAAATCTCGCCTAAAACCGCTTGAGCTCGCATCTACGGCAATCTCGATCCGC
>CAUUQJ010000249.1:0-2833 GCA_963547085.1 uncultured Campylobacter sp.
CGCGCAAAAGGTCGCTCGCGTGCGCGCGGCATACGACGTGCAGGCTTTTGATCGCATTATCGCTTACGGCGACAGCAGGGGCGATCGCGAGATGTTAGAATTCGCTGACGAGGCGCACTACAAGGCGTTTGAGTAAAATTTAACGCTGAAAGCTGAATAATACATCTGCGGCGACTACGCTTTTTCTGAGAGCTAGATTTCTCCTCACGCGGAATTTTATCCTTTTAAATTTATCGCGCTTATTTGCAGGATTCTACACCACAGGATAAATTTTATATTTTATCGCAGTGCAAAAGCCCTGAACTACGAAATTTTGTTGCAGAATGGGATTTTAAAATTATTGTTGCAGATAAAATTCTAAAATTCCGTCGTGCATAAAATTTTAAAATTTTATCGTAGCGTGGAATTTTGCTCCGAATGGAACAGATATTTTGAAACCGAGCGAGCGTGAGATAAAATTTTAAATTTTAAAATTTTGCAGGATTTTTCAGCTATTAAAATTTCAAAATTTAAAGATCGTGGAATTCTATTTGCCGTGTGCGAAGCGGAATTTTAAAATTTCAAAATTCCGCGCCTTAGAATTCTAAGACTTAAAGCATATTATAAATTCCGTCTAGCAGGAAGTATTTTTTATCCGCAGTGCCGCGGTAAAACGGCTCGAAAGTATCCTCATAAGCCTTTTTGAAAAAGCCCTCTTTGCTTAGTTTGATTAGATCGGTATTGATGAAATCAAGCAAGCTTTGATTGCCTTTTTGCACGCCGACGCCTAAGAATTCCGCCGCACCTAGGTTTTTAAACGGCACTTCGAGCGTATCGTCCACGACGGCGTAGGCTAGGACGATGATGTTGTCATTGGCGTAACCGTCGGCTCTGCCGTCCTTCATCATCTCGTAGCACTCGGAGGTATTTTTGCAGTAAACTAAATTGCTAAATTTCTCTTTGCGCAAATAACGCTCGGTCATCGAGCCGTTTGGATTTTTTTCGATCGAAATTCTCATATCGCGAACTTGCGCGAAGTCCTTCACTTGATCCTCTTTACGCGTTACGATGCCAAAATTTACCGATAGATACGGCAGTGAGAAATCCACCTGCTTCTTGCGCTCTTGCGTAATCATAAAGGTGCCGATAACCATATCGACCTTGTTATTTTTCAAAAACGGGATTCTCTCGCCTGCGGTTACGGCTACGAACTGCACTTCGCCTTTTTTATCGCCGAAAATATCTTTGGCGATCGAGCTAGCAAGCTCGATTTCAAAGCCCTCAAACTTGCCGTTATTAGACTCGCTTAGCGGCGGACGACCTTCGCGCACGCCCACTCTGATAACCCCTGCCTGCCTGATTTCATCTAGTGTATTTGCAAAAATGCTAGCGCAAAATAAGGCTAAAATAAAAAGTAATCTCATAAAAAGCCCCCTACTTTTTAGTTTTGAAATAATTATAGCACTATATATTTTAGAGAAAATAAATGCAAGCGGTTTAAAATTTAATCACCGCGCGTATGCAGGCTTGAAATTTAGGAGTAGAGTGGGGATTTAAAATTTCGCAAATTCGCTAAATTTTAAATCCCAAGATTTATTCGTTATGCAAACTGCCTTCGATAAATTTTATATTTTAATTTCTAGCTCGCTTTTATAGCAAATCATAAATTCCATCTAGCAGGAAGTATTTTTTATCCGCTGTACCGCGGTAAAAAGGCTCGAAAGTGTCCTGATAAGCCTTTTTGAAAAAGCCCTCTTTGCTTAGTTTGACAAGCTCTGCGTTGATGAAATCAAGCAGCTCCTTATTTCCCTTTTGCACGCCAATACCGATAAAATCAGGCTTGCCGAAGTTTTGAAACGGCACTTCGAGCGTATCGTCCACGACGGCGTAAGCTAGTACCGTGATATTTAAATTGATGTATCCATCAGCCTTACCGTCTCGGATCATCGCGTAGCATTCGCTTGTGCTTTTGCAGTAGCTTACGTTGCTAAATTTCTCTTTTTTGAGGTAATCATCTACGGTCGTGCCCTCTTCGGTTATGAGCCTCATATCGCGCAAACGCGATATATCTTTGATGGCGTCTGCTTTGCGAGTTAGTACGCCGAGATTGGTCGAAAAATACGGCATCGAGAAGTCTACATGATTTTTGCGCGCCGAATCGATGACGAAGGTAGCTACGACCATATCGACTTTATTATTGACTAGATACGAGACGCGATCGGCGGCGCTTAGAGAGACAAACTGCACTTCGCCTTGTTTAGCGCCAAAAATCGCTTTTGTGATCGCATTGGCAAGCTCGATCTCAAAACCTTCAAATTTACCGCCGCTAATCTCGCTAAAAGGCGGTCTACCATCTCTGACGCCGACTCTGATGACGCCGCTATTTCTGATCTCTTGCAACGTGTTTGCAAAAAGCCCCGCACAAAGCAAGATCAAAGTAAAAAGTAGTTTCATTTGCCGCTCCTTTGTTTAGGTTATTTATGGCTAATTCTAGCGAAATTAAAATCAAAAGGCGCTTTTTGAGCTAAATTTATTTGCCGTTTGCTTTTTATGAAATTTCAAAGCAGCGTTAAATTTAGCCTTAGATTTGATATAATCGCGCAAAATTTAAGCGAGGGCGATATGAAAAATTCTATCTTTTTGTGGCTTTTACTTGCGGGCTGCGCTTTCGGCGCCGCTAAAGAGGATGCGGCGGCTTCTACTACGCAGCAGGCGGCGTCAAATTTGCCGCAGCCGAATTTTGAAATTTTTTACGATGAAAATGCTAGCGATGCGCAGATAGATGCGGGGTTGGATGCGCTTTTAGAATTCGCGGCGCAAAACAGGGGCAGGATCGACGAGGATTTCGGGGAGT
>CAUUQJ010000250.1:0-2831 GCA_963547085.1 uncultured Campylobacter sp.
CGCCCGCTTAGATTTGTAAAGCTCGACGACGGATTTTTCAAACTCGACGACGCTACGCCCGCAGACTGCGTGTATTTGGCGCTCCGCGCGCTGTATAACCGCAAGCCCGATCTTGTGATAAGCGGCATAAATCACGGCGCCAACGTCGCGGAGGACGTAACCTATTCGGGCACTTGCGGAGGCGCGATGGAGGGGGTTTTGCAAGGCATTCCCGCGCTTGCGGTGAGCCAGTTTTACGTCGCGGATTCGCTGCAGCGATACGGATTTGATCTCGCGTGCGAGCTCGCGGTGGAATTGGTCGAGAAAATCTTTAATAAAGGCTTTCCTCTGCCGCCGAAGCAGTTTTTAAATTTAAATGTCCCTGCCGTTTCAAAGCAGGATTTTAAGGGGCTTTCGGTTGCACCCTGCGGCGAGAAGCTCTACGATACCGACGCGCAGCTAAACCGCAATCCGCGCGGGATGGAGTATTATTGGCTAGGCAAATCTACGCTCAGTTTTGATGCAAGCAAAAACGAAAATAGCGACATTTCGGTGCTTTTTGAGGGGCGGGCGACATTAAGTCCGATCAAGCTAAATTTGACCGCGCACGAGCAGATGAGGGCTTTGGAAGAATGGACGAGGCTCAAGTAGACCGCTTTTCGCGCTCGCGCCTGCTTTTCGGCGAGGATTTCGCAAGGCTGCAAAGCGCTAAAATTTTAATCTGCGGCTGCGGCGGCGTGGGCGGAGCGGCGATAGAGGCGCTGTACCGCAGCGGTGCGGTAAGCTTAAGCGTGATCGATTGCGATCGCTTCGAGATCACTAATCAAAACCGCCAGCTTGGAAGCGAACATGTAGGCGAACTAAAATGCGAGGTTTTCGCGCGCAAATTTAAAGGCATAACGCCGATCGCCGCTAGGATCGATGAGGAATTTTTGTCGGAATTTAACCTAACGCAATTTGATTTCGTAATCGACGCGATCGACGACGTGCCCGCTAAGATCGCTCTTGCGCTGCGCTGCAGCGAGGCGGGCGCGGGCTTCATAAGCTCGATGGGCGGCGCAAAGAGGCTCGATCCCGCTAAAATCAAAATCCGCTCAATCTGGCAGACGCAAGGCGATCCGCTCGCGCGCAAGATCAGATACGAGCTGCGAAAGCGCGGCTTTGCGGGCGATTTTGACGTCGTTTGCTCAAGCGAGCCGCCGCGCGTCAAATCGATGGGCAGCTTCATGGGCGTGACCGCGAGCTTCGGGCTTTTCATCGCAAGCTACGTCGTGCGCACGCTGATAGGTGATCAGGCTTAACGCTTAAATTTCATAGCGTTTCTGCGCTCAGCTTCGCCTAGTCGTGTTTGGCGGTTAAATTTTAGATATTTTGAGCTTTTGATGATTTGAGCGCGCTCTGCGTGCGGTGCGGCTAATAGGCGCTTTCTGGCGCGCGTGCGGTTAAAATTCAAAAGCGGCGAAAGCAGAATTTGACCGAGCGACGAAGATAAAGTTTGTTCGGTGCGAAGGTGAAATTTCATACGCTGCAAAGGATAAAATTTTGTTCGCAAAGCTCGGCGCAGGCTCGGCGAGAGATAAAATTTAAAGATCGCGATCTGCACTTTTGCCGCCGCGCGTATTTTGCGGCGCGGTTCGCACAGCCGCGGCGGGCGGATACGCTCTCGCCGAGGGTTAAAATTTCAATGCAGACGGACGTGACCTGTACAGATCACGGAAATTTTGAAATTTCAATGCGCGGCGAGATTGAACGGAGCGTGCGATCAATCGATCCTCGCGCCTCGTGCGGCGGCGCGGACGCGGGGTGATCAAGCTGCGAGCAAAAGTGCGAGCGGGCATTAAACGAGCCTCGCATCGGGCTGGCAATCGGGGCGCAAAATAGCATGCGGCAGGCCTTGCAAGCAAGCGCAGTGGTCGCAGGAGCGCACTGCTGCAAACCGGGCTGTTATGAAATTTAGACGCAAAGCTGCTTGCACGACTTAGGCTTGCACAATGTAGCGGGCTTTAGAGCGAATTTGCATCGGGCGTAAAATTTTAAAAATTTAAGGCGCGGCGAGATTTTAAGCGCAATTAAATCATCGTGCGAGCACGGAGCGACCGAACCGCGCGCAGATGCACGAGCAGCTCTTAAACGAGCCGTACGGCTAGGCTACAATGAAATTTGAAATTTTGCCGAGCCGTGATGAAATTTAAAATTTTGCCAAGCCGCGATAAAATTTAAAAGAGCAAACGATGATAAAAAAAAGGAGCGAGAGATGGATGAAATTTTTACCCGCACGAGCGTGCGAAGTTTTAGCGAGCAGATGCCTACAGATGGGCAAATAGAGCAAATTTTAAAAGCCGCGATGCAGGCTCCAAGTGCTGCAAATCAGCGCCCGTGGGAATTTTACGTCGTTAAGAACAGGGAGCTTTTGTCGCTTCTAAGCGGCGTGAGCTCTTACGGCGACTACGTCAAGGACGCGCCGCTTGCGATCGTGATTTGCTTCAAAGAGGGCGAGCTGAAATTCCCCGCCTATGTGCCGTTTGACTGCGCCTGCGCGGCGATGAATATCTGGCTTTGCGCCGAAGGCTTGGGGGACGGTACCGTGTGGTCGGGGATCGCGCCCGAGCCTTACCGCATGGGGCGCGTGCGTGAAATTCTAAATCTGCCCGCCCGTCTGGAGCCATTTTGTATCATGCCGATCGGCTTTGCGAGCCGTAAATTTGAGCCTCACTCGCGTTTTGAGTCCGAGAGAATTCACTTTTTGTAGGAGGAGCGTATGTTTATTTCGCAGAGTAAAATCGACGATCTTATCGCTAGCGACGGCGCGTTTTTGGACCTTACGACCGAGCTTTTGCAGGACTTCGTGGATC
>CAUUQJ010000251.1:0-2825 GCA_963547085.1 uncultured Campylobacter sp.
GGATCAAAATTTAGCGGAGCTTGCGGACGGCGAAAATTGCATGAAATTTAAGAATTTAGACGCAGAAAATTCCGCAAATTCTGCGAGCATCAAGAATTTTGCGAAATCAGCGAATTCCGCAAGCTCTGTAAATTCTACTAACGCAGCAAATTATATAAATTCCACCCGCTCCGCCGAAACCGCAACGCCCGCTAAGACAAAGAACGCCTCGCAGAGCTTCGAGCTGCAAAACGGCGATATTCTCCGCGCTCGCTACAAAGACTACCGCGTAAGCGGGCTTTGGAATCAAAGCCGCGGCATGAAGCTCGGCGATACGCGCAGCGGACTTCGGCGCGTAGTGGATTTTATCGTGAGCGTGGCGCTACAAATAGGTCTGCGTCTAGGCGGCGCGCTCGTGCTGACGCGGCTCGGCGATCACATCGGCGGCTCCTTCGGCAACGCCCTAAACTTCATCGGATTTTTGCTGCTGCTTAGCCTTATGCTTTGAAAGGCGAATTTCAAGCGACAACCTCGCGGAATTTTGCAACTTCAAGCAATTTCAAATTTCAGAATTTCACAGAATTCCGCAGCGAGCGGATTTGGATTTTAAATTTCACGACGCAAATTCTAAATCCAAATCTCGCGCGGCGTAAATTTGCGCTATAATCTAGCGAAAATCAAAGATTTAAAGGACGCGGCTTGAAAATTTTAATCTCGTTTTTTGTGCTTATTAAATTTCATGTTCGCTGAGGCGGCGCCCGCTTTGGCGGGAAGCGCAAACAGCACTCAAAAAGACCAAAGTCTAGAAATTTTAATCGCAAATTTAAGCACGGCGCTGAAAGAAATCGACGAAGCTAGGCATCGCCCCGATGGGACGCCCTGCGAGAGCATCGTTAGGTTAAGGGCTGCGTTTATGGAGTTTTTGCAAAGCGCGGGCGAGAGCGCTCCGCAAATTTTAAAATCCTTGAGGTTCGCGCCGAATATGGCGATCTCGCAGGACGGCAAGTTTCGGGCGTATTCGGTAGATATCAGCACCGGCGGCACGATGGGCGCTAACTACGTAGCGTATCAATACGCAAACGGCGGGCGAAATTTCATTAAGGATTTTACTGGCAAAAATACGCAACAGGTGCAAGAATGCGTCCTTAGCGGTAGGCGGGATTGCGCCTGCGGCGATTGGGCAGTCGGTACCGCATGGGGCGGCGATCGAGTGATAAAAGTTTTTAAAGTTAAAGAAAATCTATATCTTATTTACGGAGCATCAAAGGGCTCTACTAAGCTCACAAACGACGAATTTTGGGCGGTAGAAGCAAGCGAAGCGGGTATAAACCTAGCGAATATATTCCACTACGTCCGTTCATGCGGCGGAGATTGCGACTGCTCTAAAAGGAGCTCTTTGGTGCCGCCGCCGCACGACTCCGCTCGATTCGGCATAGAATATGATTTTTTCTCATATTTAGACGGCAGTGACGAGATAAAGAATAAATACGCTAAAAGGACGTTTTTGACTTTTGAAAACGGCATACTGGGCGCTCTTAAGGTAAAATATAGCGATAAATACCCGGACGGCGAGCTTGTCGATGAATATCAATACTTTAAATTTGACAGCGAAAAATTTACGATAGAGAGTAAAATAACTCATTGCGAGCCCGGTAAAATTATAGAGGAGCTAGTCGCGCCCTCTAGTGCGCAGGGGCTTTGATAGGTGCTGCTACGCTTGGCGGGTGCGTTAAATTTAAAGACTTTGAGGTTATAAATTTCAAGGCGCGGCAAAATTTCAAATTTTAGGTGCGTAAGATTTCGGCTACGGAATTTTAAAATTCTAAATTTTAAAGCGTAGAATTTCAAGATGCGGATTTTAATTTCAGAATTTTAAATTTTGCAGTGCAGAATTCCTCGGCGTGGATTAAAATTTTAAATTTCAAAACGCGCAGAATTTCAAGGTGCGTGAAATTCCAAAGCACGAAGTCAAAAAGCGGAATTTTAAAATTTCAAATTTCAAGGCGCGCAGAGCTGTAGCATGTGGAGCCGCGGCACGGAGCATGAGGCTGTAGTGTGCCAAACTGCGGCGAGCCGTCCGCTAGCTCCAAATTCTTTCGTTTAGTTTTAGGTTTTTTACGATCGCTAAAAAATGCGAAAGCTCGCGCTTGAGCTGCGTGGCAGGGTCGCGACGCAGCACGCTTTCGCCGATGTCGGGCTCGAAATTATCGCGCCCCGTATTTACGAAAATATAAATTTTGCTATCTGCGAAGCTAAGGCTAACGGGCGCGGCTACGGCGCCTGCGAAGTGCAAGAGCCTCCGCATAAAGGCGGGCGTTAAAATATACATCGCGCCCGCCGCGTCCTCGCAATACACGGCAAAGGCGGCGTTAAACTCCGCATCGTCCATATCGATCCTCTTTAGCCCGAGGGTGTTCAGCGCACCGGCGCAAGCGGGAAAAATCATGGTTTTGGCGCTTATGCGTTTGTTAAATTCCGCGTAGAAAAAGGTGCCGAGGATTTCACTTTCCAAAATTCTATTAAACAATTTCACATCGCAAAATGCAAACCTCACGCCGTCATAAACGCCCGAGACCCTGTCGTTGCCGCCTAGGTATCTGTCTAGTCGAAAAAAGAGCCCGGAGAGCTTGAGTTTAGCAGGATCGATATCGCCTGAAATTTCATATCGGTAGCCGAATGCCTTAAAATAGGGCATTAGATAGTGCTCTTTAAAAGCGCGCCGAAATTTTACCGAATAGTCTTGCTTAAAGTCTTTAAACAATACAAACAAGCTCGAAGCAGCCAAGATTAAAGTTATAATCGCGAGTAAGATATATTTGGAAATCGTAGGGCGATTTTGTAAATCA
>CAUUQJ010000252.1:0-2794 GCA_963547085.1 uncultured Campylobacter sp.
GCGGATGCCATCAGAGCGCGCCTTACGGATATGAAGATCGAAGTGATGGATACGCCTGGCGGCACCGTTTGGGAGGTCGCAGCGGAGTAGAACGTAAAATTTAGCGTAAAATTTTACGCTAAATTTTGTGATTTTTACTATGCGAGACGTAAGTCCGAACGCTAATTCACGCATAAATTTTAGCGCGATTTTTATTTGCGGCATCGCAATACGGCGGCGCAGTTTTGTTCAGTGATACGGTGCAGGAGCGATGCGATGTACAGCACGACGCGGCGGCGAAGGCACAAGGCGGGTGCAATTTCCATTCGTCGGCACGGCTGATACGGCGGCGCGATATAGCGCGGTACGGCGGTAGCGCCATGTGTCTGCTTGCGCGTAAATTTTAGTGCGATTTTATGGTAACTGGCGATGCGGAGTTGCGATGCAGCATAGTGAAAGTAACACTGCGGCGCACTTGTGCGTAAATTTTAACGCGACTGAGTGCAGTGGAATGTGCTGCGGCGACGCACAAATTTCGGTGCGATTTTTATTCGGCGATATCGTACATAGTGTGCGCAGCGATGAAAGTCACGATTTCATTTGGCGATACGGCTGATGCAGCGGCAAAACCACAAAGCAGGCTGCGATTTTCATTCGGTAGCGCGACGATGCGAAGTCGCGATACACGCGGTGTATATTACGATACGGCACTTTGTAGCGCTTTATATCACCTCAAAGCGTTCAACGTTTTAAAAATAGCGTGTGAAAGCGAAAGATCGCGATGAATAAAACTCGCTCGCTTTAAGCGCTTAACGCTTTAAAAGCGGCAAACAAAAAAGCTAAATCTCGGCATCGTTCGCGCGGTCGCCGCATGCGAATGAGTTGATTTAGCGAGCTTGCGAAGCGCAAATTAATCCCGTGCCGCCCCATAAATTTTGCGCTGCCTCGCAGCCGAAATTCTGAAATTTTAAGGAATTTTAAAATTTCAGAATTTTTGAGATTTTAAATTTTAAAATTTCAAGAATTTTGAAATTTCATAAATTTTAGGATTTTAAATTTTAAAAATTTTATAAAAAAGGATTGTATTTGAACGGTTTTAAAACTTTACTATCGCGCTTTAAGCCCTATTTTAGGGATTACAAGCCGCAGTTTGCATTGGCGATTTTGGGTATGGTGATGACGAGCGTGGCGACTGCTGCGAGCGCGAAGCTGGTCGAGCCTGTTTTAAATAAAATTTTCGTCGAAAAAAACGAGCCGTATCTCTACACGCTTCCGATCGCGATCATCGTGGTTTTTGCGATGAAAAGCGGCGGCGCGTTTATGCAAAACTACTTCACAGCCTTCATCGGTCAAGACACGGTGCGCCGCTTCCGCGATAGGCTCGTCGCAAGCCTCGTGCGGCTGGACGTGGATTTTTTCAACCGCTTCCGCACGGGCGAACTCATCAGCCGCACGATCAACGACATCGAGCGTATCCGCGTCGTGGTTTCGAATATGATCCCCGATTTTTTCACGCAGATCATTACGATTTTGGGGCTTTTGGGCGTCGTGATCTATCAGAGCCCAAAGCTTTCGTTTTTCGCGCTCGTGGTCTTTCCGTGCGCGATATATCCGCTCTCGCGCCTTGCAAAGCGGATGAAAAAAATTTCGCGCGAGTCTCAAGAGAAAACATCCGATATCTCCTCGGCGCTCAGTCAAATTTACTCCAACATCGAAATCGTCAAGGCAAGCAACGCCGAGAGCTTTGAAGTGGAGAAATTTAACGCCGAAAACAGGAAATTTTTCGGTCTAAATTTAAAGGCGGTCGTAACGGCGTGCCTGGTAAGCCCGATCATGGAGATGCTGGGCGCCGTGGGCATCGCCGTGGTGATCATCGTCGGAGGACAGGAGGTCATCGCGGGCCAGATGAGTATCGGCAGCTTTTTTAGCTTCCTTACGGCGCTTTTTATGGTTTACACGCCGATAAAAAAGGTCTCATCGCTCTACAACAACATGCAAGACGCTATCGCAGCGAGCGAGCGAACGTTTGAGCTGATCGACTTGGAGCCTACGATCGTCGGAGGCGGCAAGCAGATGGGCGAGATCGGCTCGGTGAGCTTTTGCGACGTGTCGCTAAACTACGGCGACAAGGCGGCGCTAAAAGATATAAGCTTCAGCGTCAAAAAGGGCGAAATTTTAGCGCTCGTCGGAAACAGCGGCGGCGGCAAAAGCTCGGTCGTGAACCTTCTGATGCGCTTTTACGACGCAAGCAGCGGTAAAATTTTATTCAACGGCAACGACGAGATCGGCGAGTTTAGCATCCCTAGCCTGCGCGAAAATATCGGCCTCGTAAGCCAGCGCGTCTATATTTTCAACGACACGATCGCGCAAAACGTAAGCTACGGCGCGGAATTTAACGAGCAGCGCGTCATAGAAGCACTCAAGCTCGCCAACGCCTATGAGTTCGTAAGCTCGATGAAGGATGGAATTTACACCGTGCTTAGCGAGTTCGGCGCAAATCTTAGCGGCGGACAGCGCCAGCGTATCGCCATCGCGCGCGCGCTGTATAAGGACCCGCAAATTTTAATATTCGACGAGGCGACTTCGGCGCTGGATAACGCAAGCGAAAAGGAGATCTCAAACGTCATCGAAAAGATCAAACAAAGCAAAATCGTCTTTGTAATCGCTCACCGCCTCTCCACGATCGAGCGCGCCGATAATATCGCCGTGATGAAAAACGGCCGAATACTTGCTATCGGCACCGACGCGAAGCTGGCGGGCGAATGCGAGGAGTATCGCAGCCTAAAGGGGATCATGCAAAATGGCTAAATGGCGC
>CAUUQJ010000253.1:0-2792 GCA_963547085.1 uncultured Campylobacter sp.
GGCGCAAAATTTTAAAAAGCGATTGTAGCGAAATTTAAATTTGCGGCAGGTAAAGGCGGGTTAAATTTAAAGGATATTATGAAGCGTTTGCGGATTAAAATTTAAGTAGCGGAGTCGCCGCAACTGCAAAACGTAAAATTTGCAAGCAAAACTATGACCACAAAATTTGAAAATACAAATTCGATTAAATTTACGAAGTGAGATTATTGATAGCAAATTTAGCTGAAAACGGTGCAAATTTGACCGCTTACGACGTTTTATTCGGCGGCTGCGTCTAAAGAAATTTAGCGGCTTTAGAGTTTTATCTTTGCACTTTCAAAAGCCGCGACGCGCTATATCGCTAAACGCTTTTGCGTGCGCGAGGCTTCCTTTTTAGGGGCGCGCTTTTTGCGGACACGCTTTTGCCGTCCGATAAATTTTGCAAGGCTAAATTTGCTTCGGATCTCTTTCTGCCCCGACTCTTTGCTTTTCTATTTTGCAAAAACTCGCTGTACGGCGAGCCGTAAAGGCTAGCGTGCCAGATCGCGCATCCTAGCATAACTATGCCGGAAAATTTATGCAGCTGCGACATGCGCGAGTTCATATTTAGCGCGGTTAGAGCCGTGATGCCCATACTCACTCCCAGTGCCGTTTTAGCCGCTTTGCGCTGAAAATTTAGATCCAAAATTTTATCTTCAATGCTCAAATTTTACCCCTTTAATGGAATTTAGTAGTAGCCCAATCGTCGTGCCGTTGTGCAGCAGTGCCGTAGCTACGGGGCTTAACGCGCCGAAGGTCGCCAAAAATAAAATGATCGAATTTATCCCCACGGTGGCGTTGAAATTTCGATTTACGAGCCGCAGCGTGTCGTTAGCCAGCGCCTTTACCTGCGCGACGCCCTCGATGTCATTTTTCAAAAGCCCGATCTGCGCGGAAGCCTTGGCGATCTCGGCGCCGTTTAGCATGCTGATACCAATGTCCGCCTTCATCAGGCTCGGCGCATCGTTTATGCCGTCGCCCACGAAGACCACCTTTCGCCCCTCGGCTTTTAACTGCTCTAAAATTTCGGTCTTTTGCGTCGGCAGCAGCTCGCCGTAATAGCGATCTACGCCGAGCTTTTTGGCTACGGCGCGGGCTTTTGATCTCACGTCGCCGCTTAGCATGACGATCTGCTCTGCACCCAACTCGCGGAGCCTAGCGATAACAGCGCGAGCGTTTGCGCGCACCTCGTCTCTAAGCCCGATGAGCCCCAAAAGTCTGCCGTCAAATGCGATGTAAAGCAGCGCGAGCCCCTTTTGCATCGCAAGATCGATGGTCTGCTCATGCGCTGCAAACGAGATCATCTCGTCGTCCTCCAGGAAGTGGCGCGAGCCGATGATGAGCTTTTTGCCCTCGATACTTGTTTTAACGCCGTGAGCGACGACGAATTCCACCTCGTCGTGGTGTTTGTGTATAAAACCGTGCTTTTTAGCCGCATCCACGATCGCCTCGGCTACGGGGTGAAAGTAATGCTCCTCCGCGCTTGCGGTTAAATTTAAAATATCGTTTTTGCTGAAGCGCTCGTCAAACGATATGATCTCGGCGACTTCCAGGTTGCCGTACGTAAGCGTGCCCGTCTTATCGAATACGAAGGTATCGGCACTCGCAAGCGACTCAAGAGCCTTGGCGCCTTTGATCAAAATCCCGTTCTTGCCCGCCTTTGAGATGCTTGATTTAAAAGCAACCGGCGTAGGCAGCTTAAGCGCGCACGAGTAGTCCGCCTGCAGCACCGAAGCTACGGTCATAAAATTTCGATTTATCAGATAGGACACGCCCGCAAGCCCGAAGGTCACCGGTACGAGCTTGTCGGCTAGGTGGGTCGTATGCATGCCGATGCTGGAGCGCTCGTTAAGAGATGCCGTGATGTAGTGCTTTATGCGCTGCGTGGAGGTGTTTTCACCGACGTTTTCCGCCCAGATACGGATCCTGCCCTCCTCCACGATAGTGCCGCTTAACACGCTATCGCCGCGAGATTTTTTCACCGCGACCGATTCGCCCGTCATATTGGCTTGATTTATCATCGCTTCGCCGCTTACGACGTGTCCGTCCACGGCTATAACGTCGCCTGCGCCCACGACCACGATGTCGCCTACCTTTAGCTTAGAAGTTGCGATTTTGACTTCAGTCTTTTTGCCGTTCTGATCTATCTCTACCCAAGCCTCCGCGATGTCCGGGCGGGCGAGCTCGCGGATTAAATCGTCGCTTTTATAAACGGTGCTTTCCTCCATATATTCCCCAAGAGCAAGCATTGTGTTGGTGCTGTTTGCTGCAAATACATCGCCGCGAGAGAGCGAAATCCCGACAGCAGCAGCTTCCAAGCCCTTTGAAGTAAGCCCGTGACGAAAGCTTTCTTTAATGCCCTCTTTTAAGATAGGCATGCACGCTACGATACTAAATGCGCGCGCTAAAGGCGAAGTGCGAAAGATTAAATTTCCCCCCAACGCAAGAAGTGCTAAGATAAATTCGTTTTTGCTCGGTAAATTTTTATGGCTAGCGGGGATAATTGATTTTAGCTCGCTTAAATTTAAAGCCGCAAGTTGCCTTAGAATTCCTGCCTTATTTACGCCTGCGTCAAGCTTAAGGGTCAAAGAGCCGATTTTAGCGTTAAATCTAGCTTCCGTTACGCCTTCAAGCCTCGCAGCTGCTTTTTGTAGTGCGCTCGCATCAATATCTCTAAAACCGACGATCTTTAGCCGTAGTCTAGTTTTAGTCTCATGTAAAATTTTAAAATTTTGCATCGACTACTCTTGCATCTCTGCCTTGGCGTCTTCGAA
>CAUUQJ010000254.1:0-2792 GCA_963547085.1 uncultured Campylobacter sp.
TGCCTTTAAAATTTGAAATTACGGTCAAAATTTTATAAAAATAAGCTCACAGGGCGCGGCGCTATCCGCCCGTATCATTTATAAAATTTAGCCATTTTTATCGCTCTTGGCGAGAGAGCTTCTGTGTAGAGATTAAATTTTTGCGCGGTTATTTAGAGGTTTCTTTAGCGATGCGCGTAAATTTAAGCACAAATTCGCTTTTCGCCGCAGTGTAGGCGTCGCGATCGAACTCATAGCGCTTGCAAAGCTCTAATTTAAGCGCCTCGTACTGCGCGGCAATATCCGCATTCGCCCGCAAAAAATCTCTAAAAAATATCTCATCCGCATCGCCGAAATTTCGCAGATGCACGTGAAAAACGCGCTCGGCAAAACCCGCTTCGGTGTAGCCCTTATTTAAGCTGCAGCGACTCCCCTTTTCGCTCATTAGCATATAGCCCGCCTCTATCAAGCGCTGTTTGGCGACGGCAATATCCGAGCATTCGATCAAAATATCTACGATCGGCTTCGCCCAGATCCCGCTTACCGCGGTGCTGCCGATATGGTGGATCTTGATCTCGCCGGGGTCTCGCAGCAGGTCGCGCAGAATTTCGCGCTCCCGCCTAAAGTATTCGCCCCAGCGCGGATCGTGCGGCACGAGACGTATCGGAAAGAGCCCCCACAGCTCCTGCAGGCTCATCGAAAGGAGTTTGTTGCTCATCTTAACTCCAAAGTATTGGGTGAAATTTGAATGAATGGCGGGTAGATAGGGATTCGAACCCTAGAAGGCTGACGCCTTACGCGCTTTCGAGGCGCGCTCCTTCGACCGCTCGGACATCTACCCGAATGAAAATGTAATTTAAGCCAAAAATGGCTTAATAACAGATTTAAAAATGAAATTCCGCGTGAAATTTCGCCTGACTTTGCGAGCGGGGGTTGAAATTTAACGGTGCAATTTTAGATTTCGTTTTAAATCCACGGCTTAAGGTACGGCGCGGCTTTCGGCATAAAATTTATTTTCGTGCGCGTAGTTTTGGGCACGGAATTTTACCGCTTTATGGATGAAATTTTATAAAGCAGCAGCGTTTTATGCTCTGCGTGGCTTTTGCGAGCAAGGAATTTTAGCATTTCGCGGGCAAATTTTATCGCAGCGGCGAAAAATCACTCGCCGTTTATAAATTTCATACGCCGCCCTACAAAACCGAGATAAAAATTTTGATCTCGTCTCCGCCGTAAAACTCAAAATCCGTTCCAAACGCTCTTTTTAGTTCGCCGGCCTCAAAAAAGCTCCAAATTTTGCTCCAAAACTTTGCTACGTTTTGCGGCTCACCTCGGAAGCTAAAAACGGCGTATTTGCCGCTTCTGATCTCCAAGGCTTCGTCGCTGCGGGTCGCTTTGGTGCCGATAAAGATATCGTAAAGCCCGTCGGCGCCGTTTTCGTAATCGTAATAGACGCCGTAAATCTCGCTCTGCCCGTCATAGCACTCTTTCATAAATTTTGCCCACAGCGCGGGAATTTTGCCACTCCCGCCTAGCTCGTCCGCATTTTTCGTGCGGGCTTTTAACCCATAAATTTTAAATCCGTCTAAATACGAAATTTTGATTTTTTCGCTCAAATTTTACCCTTTCCGCTACTGCTCTAAAAGCTCTTTGGCCTGCTTGGCGATCGCTACGTCGGTGAAGCCGAAAAGCTTAAATAGCTCGCTCGCGTTGCCGCTCTCGCCGAAGCTTTGCATGCCGTGTACCGTGTCTGCAAATTTATACCATTCAAGCGCGCTTGCGGCTTCGACGGCTAAAATTTTAGTTTGCGGCTCTAGAATTTGCGCTAGATAGTCTGCGTCCTGCTCGCACAGAAGCTCGAAGCACGGCGCGCTTACGACGTTTGCGCCGATGCCTTGCTCTTGCAGGATCGCCGCCGCTTTTAGGCAGAGCGAAACTTCGCTGCCGCTTGCGATGAGCGTGATCTGCGCCTCTTTGCTCTGCCTTAGCAGATACGCGCCGTTTTGCACGTCGCCCAAAACCGCTTTAGGTAGCGGCTCAAGTTCCTGACGCGAGCAGACGAACGCCGCGGGCGCATTCAGAGCAAGCGCCGTGCGCCAGCATTTTACGTTTTCGTTGCCGTCTGCGGGGCGGAAGGTATAGAAGTCTGGCATCGCGCGGAAGGTGCTAAGCTGCTCGATAGGCTCGTGCGTCGGCCCGTCCTCGCCCACGCCGATACTGTCGTGCGTGAAGACGAAATAGTGGCGCAAGCCCATCAGCGCCGCGAGCCGCGCGCCCGTTTTGAGATAGTCGCTAAAGATAAAAAACGTCGCGCTAAACGGGATGAAAAGCCCGTATCTCGCAAAGGCGTTGCCGATCGCCGCCATCGCGTGCTCACGGATGCCGAAGTGTAAATTTTTGCCGCACGGAAAATCGCCGCCGCCTTTTAGCTCGGTCTTATTCGACGCCGCTAAATCGGCGCTTCCGCCCAAAAAGCCGGGCACCGCGTTTGCGATAGCGTTTAAAATTTTACCGTTGCTATCGCGCGTGGCCACCTTAAGCCCGCTAAAATCTGGAAATTCTATCTTACTAAAATCGGGATTTAAAAGCTCGTTTAGAAGCGCTCTTTTTTCATCGCTTAGCTTCGCGAGCTTCTCCTTCCAAAGCCGCTCCTCCAAATCGCCCCTCTCGACCGCGGCGCGCGTCGCAAAAAGCACGTCCTCGCTTACGACGAAGCTTTGGGCTGGATCAAAGCCCAGGCTTTGCTTAGCGCGCGCAAGCAGCTCCTCTCCAAGCGGCGCGCCGTGCGTCTTGGCCGTGCCCTCAAGCTCTAGCGC
>CAUUQJ010000255.1:0-2789 GCA_963547085.1 uncultured Campylobacter sp.
CGCTTTTTCGCACGATAATCTTTTCCACACGCTGCTTGGAATTTTTGAAGTAGATACCGAGGTATATTGCAAGGATTTGGATATTTTAAATGGAGTGAAAATTAGAATTTCGCACTAAATTCCGTCGTAAATTGTGAGTGAAATTTTAGCAGCAAAAATTCTATTGGCAAAATTCTAATTTAAACTTAGTTTGAAATTTTACCTAAACTTGAGCAAAATCTACTCTAAAAATTTTTATGCAAAAGCTAATGCAGAGGCAAAGTGCTGCAAAAGCTCAATCTCTCATTTATCGTTGCGAGCTATGAATTTTAAATTTCATTAGAAATTTTACGTGCAGTTTTGATAAATGCCTGCGCCAGATGGTTTAGACGTTTGCCTTTTTTGTAGGCGATTATCAGCGTTTTATCGAGCTCACGTGCACCTACATCAAAGAGCTTAATCCTGCTCGCCTTATCTTCTTTTATCATCTGCGGTATGCTAAAGCACGCTCCCACGCCGCTTGCAACGATAGCATTGGCGATATCAAAAGTCTCCGTACGGCACAGCACTTTCGGCGCAAAGCCTGCGGCAGAAAAGAATGCATCTATCTGCTCGGCGCTTCTTAAATTCTGTTTAGGCAGGATAAATTTCTCGTTTTTTAGCTGCAAAATATCGATTTTAGGAGCTAGTTCATTTTTAAATTTAAGCGACAACGGATGCAAAGAGCTAAGCGCTACATATGTTTTTTGTTTTAAAATTTCACTGCCTTCAAGCCCGCTCATATCGATAGGAAGTATTAGCATTCCTACGTCGAGCTCCCCCTGTAATAGCATTTCTCGAATATTAAGCGTTGATGAAAACTGCATGATTTGCACATCCGAATCCTTAAATTTCTTGCAAAACATCGGCAGTAGCGACGGCAGTAGATTATAGCCGTTTTGTGAAAAGCCTATGCGGATCTTGCCGCTTTTTGAACCGTCGAGCTCGGAAATTTCGCTGTTTAGATCGTCCATTATCTCAAAAATGATCTTAGCCTTACTTACGTAAATTTCGCCTGCACGCGTGAGCGAAACGGGGTTTGTGGAGCGATTAAACAGCGCTACCTTAAGCTCCTTTTCGAGCGATAATATACTTTGCGATAGCGAGGGTTGCGGGATTTTAAGAGCCTCGGCAGCCGCGGTAAAACTTCTAAATTCGGCAACTTTAAGCACGAGCTGCATGCGATGTAAATTCATCTGGTACCTCCAATTTATAATTATAGAATTATATAATTATACACTAAATAATATTTGACTTATGTAAAAAATAAAACTAAAATTTCGCAATTAGTTTAGAATTTTAAAGCCAAGCTAAGAATTTCTCAAATGGAGGGAAAGATGAATGAATCTAATTTCAACAGACGCGATTTCTTAAAATCGGCCTGTATCAGCGTCGGCGCGCTTAGCCTTAGCGGTTGCGGCGATGAGATAAGACGCGATGCAGACGGCGAGCCCATTAAAAATTTCGGCAACGAAAACGGGCTTCCTAGCATCGACGTACTTATCATCGGCTCGGGAGGCGCGGGTTTGCGTGCAGCCGTGGCGGTGCGCAAGAAACATCCGAACTTGGGCGTCGTGGTCGTAAACAAAGGCATGCCTTCGCGCAACGCGACCTGTATGGCAGAAGGCGGTATCAACGGCGTTATAGATTTCGAGCATGGCGATAGCCACAAGCTTCACGCCTACGATACCGTAAAGGGAAGCGACTTTTTGGGCGATCAAGATGTCATTGCTAAATTTGTCGAAAAAGCTACCGAGGCGATCCATGAGTTGGATTACGCTGGCATGCCGTTTTCGAGAAAAGACGGCGGCGATGTAGCGGCAAGATTTGCGGGCGGAGCGAAATTTGAACGCTGTAATTACGCCGCGGATAAAACAGGTCATGCGATGATGCATGCTTGTTTGGATGAGGCGATCAGCAGCGGAGTAAAATTTCTTTTAGACCACTACCTGCTGGATCTTAGCACCGACGGAGATACTTGCGAGGGCGTCGTGCTTTTAAATATCCGCACGGGCGATGTAGTGCCGATTTTAGCTAAGGCGGTCGTGCTTGCTAGCGGCGGATATACGAGACTATTTTTTAACCGCACCTCCACGCCATTTAATGCTACCGGCGACGGTATCGCGGCGGCACTTCGCGCCGGGCTTGCATTTAAAGATCCTGAAATGCTTCAATTCCATCCTACGGGAGTTCGCAACGGCGGCGCGCTCATCACAGAGGCTGCACGCGGTCTTGGCGGCAAGCTTATCAACAACAAAGGCGAGCGCTTTATGAGTAGATACTCCAAAAAGATGGAGCTTGCGCCGCGCGATATAGTTTCGCGCTCGATAGAGACAGAAATTCGCGAAGGACGTGGTTTTGGTGAGGGTATGGGATCATACGTACTTTTAGACGTAACTCACTTAGGCGAGGAGAAGATTATGAGCGGACTACCGCAGATCCGCCACGTGGCTATGCTTTTTGAAAATATGGATTTGGTAAAAGAGCCTGTTAAAATTCGTCCGACTGCGCATTATTCGATGGGCGGCATAGATGTGGTTAAATTTGACGATATGAGCACTGAGATGCCGGGGCTTTACGCCGCAGGTGAAACTTCATGCGCATCGATCCATGGTGCGAATCGCTTGGGCGGGAATTCTTTGACCGACGCCGCCGTTACCGGTAAGCTGGCAGGCGAGGGGGCGGGAGATTACGTGGCTTCTCGCGCAGCTTTCGGCTCAGGCAAAAGAGCGAGCGAGCTCGCGCAAAAATGGCAGCTCAGGATAAAGGAT
>CAUUQJ010000256.1:0-2764 GCA_963547085.1 uncultured Campylobacter sp.
CTGCCGCCGAGGGTTAAATTTCCGACGCTGATTATTGGAATTTTAAATTTTTGCGGCTTAGCAAAGAGCCTTTTTAGGCAGACGATCATCGTGTAAAGTAGCGATAACGGCGCTAAAATCACCCCTAGCGCAAACCACGCGGGGCTCGGGTCGTATAGGTTTCGCTCGATTAGGAGTTTAAACACGATTTTGCGCTATCTCTTTGATCTGCTCGCAGATGTAGCTCACATCGTCGTCGCTAAGCGCCGTATAGATCGGCAGGGATAAAATTTGCTGATAGTTTTTAAGCGCATTCGGGAAATCATTGACCTTGTAATTATATTTGCTTTTGTAGTAGCTTAGCAGGTGCACCGGCACATAGTGCAGCGAAACGCTCACTCCGCGCGAGATCAGCGCCTTGGCGAAATCGTCGCGATTTTTATCGATCTTTACGATGAATTGAGTATAGATATGCTCCTCGCTGTCGCTTGGAAGCGTCACGTGAGGGCAGTTTGCAAGCTGCTCACGGTAGGCTGCGGCGATCTGCTTGCGGCGTTTTATAAAGGCGTCGGTTTTTTCAAACTGAGCGATGGCGTAGGCAGAATTTATAGCGTTAAGATCATATTTTTGACCGATGCGATCGACGTCGTAGGTAAAGGACATATTGCCGTCTTTGTAAAAGGCATCTCCCACAATGCCGCCGTTTCTTAAAATTTGTGCGGCGTTTGCGATCTCATCGTCGTTCGTAACGAAAAAGCCCGCCGTAGAGATCGCGTCTTGCGCTTGAGGATTGATCTGAAAGCACGATATGAGCGAACTTTTAAGCGCTCCGATTTTTGCGCCCTTATAGGTAGCGCCCATGGCTCGGCACGCATCGTCGATGAGGATGATATTTTCGCTTTTGGCGACCTCGCTGATGGCGTCTATATCCGCAGCAAGCCCCGCGATGTGCGAGATGAAAGCGCATTTTAGTTTCTTGTGGCGGTTTTGATCTATCGTGCGAGCAAGGCTCTCGCTCGTGATATTAAAGCTTATCGGATCGATATCTACGAAAACTGGCTCGGCGTCGAAGTGGCGGATCACTTCGGCGACATTGGGGAAGGAATTTACGGAGCATAAAATTTTATCTCCGCGCTTAATATCCATCGCACAAAGCGCCAGATGCAGCGCCGTCGTGCCGCTCGTAGTCGATACGGCATGCTTTACGCCGAAGTATTTACAAATATCCTCTTCAAAAATTTCGCTATATCTTATATCGCTGTTGTAGAGGGCGCTTTTAATTAAGTCTTCCTCTTTTTTATCGATTTGAGCCTTATAAAACGGTATCTCTTTCATAAATCTCTCCTTAGTGTGCGGGCTCTATGCGAGCGACCGCGGGCGCGCGAAGCTTAAAATTATTTTTAAGAATTCTACGGACGACAAATTTCACCAGCTCTTGATTGTGGCGCGAGTTTTGCAGATATTTTAGATCGTTTGCGGTTATTTGCTCGCCTGAGCGAAATTTCGTCCGCAGCGCTTCGTGCGAAAAAATATCTCTTAGCACGCTATCTAAGATCTCGTAGCTGTATCCAAGCTCACGCTCGTCGCTTTGATTTTCCCATAGATCGGCGCTTGGGGCTTTTTTGATGATCGCATCGTCTATGCATAAAATTTTTGCGAATTTAAACAGATCGGTTTTAAAAATTTCTCCGATCGGATTAAACGCGCAGGCCAGATCGCCGTAGATCGTGCCGTAACCTAGCATCCTCTCGCTAAGATTGCTCGTGCCTACGACTACGCCGCGTTTAGCCGCGCTGTAATCATAAAGCAAGCTCATTCTTACGCGCGCGGCGAAATTTCCGATGCGAAGAGCGCTTGCGCCGGGATTTAAAGCGGTAAAATTTTCTACAAATGGCGCGATCTCTTGGATTTCGTAGGGGATATTAAAGGATTCGCAGTGAAAGATGCCGTCTGCCATATTTTCTAAATTTGAACCCGCACTAGGTAGGATAAGCCCGTAAGTAGGGATCTCAGTAAGTGCACAAAGCGCAGAAACTACGGCGCTGTCAAGCCCACCGCTGATACCCACTACAAAGGCGTCCGCGCCCGTTTCATCGAGTCTCTCCGATAAAAAATCGGTCAGTTGCGGCAGCAAATCGTCCAAAAACATAATATTTAGCCTTAAAATTTTACGTTAAATTGTGCGAATTTTAACTATTTTTGGCTAAATTACGGCTTTAATTTAAGCTTAAAAGGAGGATTTAAATGCAAATTTTAAAAAAAGCTTTCGGTGAATACGTGACGAATTGCTACATTCTAAAGGGCGAGCAGGGCGATTTGGTGATCGATCCGGGGCAGGGCAGCTTTGATTGGGTGATGCAAAATACGGGAAAGATCGCCGCGGTTTTGAATACGCACGGGCATTTCGATCATGTTTATGATGACGCGAAGCTGCAAAGGGCGGGCGCTAAAATTTATATCCACGAAAGCGACGCTTTTATGCTGCGGGCGGATCCTTTTGAGACGATGCCCGAGCCCATAGAAGCTGATGTGCTCGTAAAAGGGCAGGAGCAAAGCTTTGAAATAGCAGGCTTTAACGTTAAATTTAGCCTTTTTGCAGGACATACGCCGGGCAGCTGTATGATCGAAGCAGGCGGCGTTATATTTAGCGGTGACGTCATATTTAAAGGCTCTATCGGCAGGTGGGATTTTCCATTTTCAAGCGGCGCGCAGATGAGAGAGTCTTTGCATAAAATTTTGCAGATAAAGGGCGATTTTACGCTATATCCGGGGCACGGAGCAAATA
>CAUUQJ010000257.1:0-2758 GCA_963547085.1 uncultured Campylobacter sp.
ACGAAGCTAAAGAAGAGGGATCGTCTAAGGCTAAAGGTAAGAGAGGCAAGAAGGGAAAGGGAGAGTAATAAGAAGGAATATATAAAATAAAGGAAGGAGCGTAAATCGGCCTTCTCCTTTGTTTTATAGACTTTATAGTTTTATATAGCTCTATTCTTTTCTAATCATTGCTATTGTAAATTTACGAATTTTATAGCTCTTCTTTCTATTATAAATTCTATAAATTGCATGGGTTTTGAAATTTATGTAATTTACTTTTGTATTTTTTCTAGGCTTTACTTTCATCTTATTTCGTGTTTGATTTATTTGGCTTTTACGGTTTTAAATTTAGAGATTGATTCGATGGTAAAATTTTAAGCGAGTTCGCCTGGGTAAACAGATGTAACATAAATTTTATTATTTCGCGCAGTTCGCTACTTAAGATAAGTACTGCTATATCAACAAAAAGAAAGCAAAAGGAGTGATTAAAGGATAAAATAGATTAAGTGGTGGTTAGAGGCAGAATCGAACTGCCGACACGCAGATTTTCAGTCTGCTGCTCTACCGACTGAGCTATCCAACCACTGAAAAAGAAAAGTAATTTTAGCCATGCAATACTTAAATCTCGGTTAAAATTCTCGATTCTTGCTAGATTTTTGCATGTTATGCTCGGAAACGGTCAAATTTGCTCAGTTAAAATTTTATAAATTTCAGTAGCGAAAAATATTGCTTATGCAGCAATTTACAATAATCAAAAAGGGCTATCGATCTAAAAAGCAAAGTGGTATAAAATTTTACTATTTAGCCGACTTTGCAAATTGTACGCTTGGTTTTAGGCTGTGCAAAGTAGATAAATTTGCGCCAAAGGATCGCTGCATCGTTTTAAATTTGCGCGCATAATGGGCGATAGCCGCGATTGGTTAAATTTAGCGTCGAAAATTGGCTTTTAATTTGGACTTGGCGAAGCGTCTTTATAAACATCGCGCTCGGGCTAATAGTTTGACATAGGGATGTTTGCTTCGGGATTGAATTTATTTAGATATCCGCACAGCAGAAGCGTTGAAATTTTAAAATACGATTACAAATTGTATTAATAAAGGCTCGACCTGATCCATCTAAACTTGATATGCTTATTTATCCGAGCTGCGCAACCTGGCTTTTAAATAGCTCACCGCGTTGCGCGTAGCTTTTAAATTGATCCAAACTGGCACATGCAGGGCTTAGCAGCGCTATTTCGTTTGCGAAATTTACGGAATTCTTAAAATCCACAGAATTTTTAGAATTCTGCGAACCTAAAGTTTTGCCACTGCTCGCGTCCACGCAAGAGCTCTCGCTTTCAGTAGTCGAATTTTTATCCTGCATTAAATTTCCCACGGAATTCTCGCCGTCCAGGCGTCTTTTTGAAATTTCATTTTCGCAAAAATTTTCTTCGCTCAAATACCGCTTCGAAATTTCGCTCACCGCCGTTTGTAAAATTTCGCATCGCACGCAAGGAAGTCCGTATTCATCGCACAAAAGCACGATTTTATTGGTGTTTGAGCCGATTGCGTAAATTTGCAGATCGTATTTTTTAAACTCCGCAAAAAGCGGGTGCAGATCCACGCCTTTATCGTCGCCGCCTAGGATCAGATGTATTTTGCGCCCTGCGTATCGCTTCAGCGCCTGCGCACACGCATCGATGTTGGTAGCCTTCGTGTCATTGACCCAAACCCTGCCGCGCGCGTCGGTAAATTCCTCTAGCTTATTGCCTTCGATCACGAAGTCGTTTAGTCGCATGGCGTCGCATCTGTCGAATAAAATTTTCTCCACGCACAGCGCCAAAAGCGCGTCTATCAAAAACGGAGTGCGGAATTTTATCTCGCCTAAATCGATGCCGAATTTTTGCGCCAGATCCGCTTCGTCCTCGTAACAGATCACGCGAGCTATGCTATTTTGCGCGGCGGTGGAGTTTTCGTAGGCGCGCGGGATCAGCGCCACGGAGCCTTCGCGCATCGCTAGCAGCGGCGAGAGTTTGGCGCGCTCATACTCCGCAAAATCGCCGTGCCAGCTGAGATGATCGGGCGTGATCGCAAGCAGCACGTAGATGTCCGGGCGCGCGTGCTTGGTGTAGTGCAGCGTAAATGAGCTCGTCTCCAGCACCCAAATTTTAGCGCTTTTATCAAGCTTTGCAAGCGGAACGCCCACGTTGCCGCCCATTTGCGAGCCGTATCGCTCGAGCAGGTACTGCATCATCTTCGTCGTCGTGGTCTTGCCGTTCGTGCCGCTGATCCAAATTTTAAGGCCTTTGTAATCGTCGAAATAATCGTATTCGCTGATTAAATTTTGCGCCTTTCGCACCAGCTCGTGATGCGGTGGAAAGCCAGGACTTGGGATTTCAAGCTCGCTTGCGGCGGGATCGAACTCGCTTGGGTTTAAAAGCGCGTTACCGAACTCATCCAGCTTAGGCGCGCCAGAAGAAATTTCAAATTTATCGTCGTAGATATCCCAGCCACCTTCGTCGTGGCAGTGCTCGGCGATCGCTCTGGTCGTAAGCCCGTAGCCAAATAGAGATTTTTTCATTTTCTCTCCTTTCGCCCCATAAAATTTGAGTTATCTCGCCCGCGCTAAGCTCGGCCATCTCGCAGTATCTTTCGTGCGCTGTTTCGAAGTGGGTTCAATCTGCGCTCGCATTTTATCTCAGTTTCAGCGATGTCAGCGCTATGATATTTGCGATCAGCGCGATGATCCAAAAGCGGATGATGATTTTGTTTTCGACCCAGCCTTTAAGCTCGAAATGGTG
>CAUUQJ010000258.1:0-2746 GCA_963547085.1 uncultured Campylobacter sp.
GCAAAATCCTCGCGGGAGTTCGGGCATTTGCACACTTCGTAGTATTCATAACCCAGCTCTCGCGCACTAGCTCGATAAAAAATATCCAGCTCAAAATCGGTCTCGGAGTTATCCACGCAAAACGCGATCGGAAATATCAGCGCTTTTTTGCTCTGCAGATCCCACAAAACGTCCGCGATATTGGGCTCCAGCCACTTCACGGGGCCCAGGCGCGATTGATACGCCAAAATAATCTCTTTAAATTTAATCCCGCGCGCAGCCAACAGATCTTTTAAAATTTGCATGTGTGCATTTATCTGCGCCTCGTAAGGATCGCCCGCGGTGATCATTTTTACCGGCAGCGAATGCGCAGAAAATATGAGCGAAATTTGCGAAATTTCATCCGCGCTAAATTTTGCGACGCAGCTTGCGATCAAATTTAGTAAAATTTCATTGTAAGCGGCGTTGTCGTAGAAGATGTCAATGGTTTTATAATTTTTTATACCGAGCCGTTTAAGCGCCGCTTCGGCAGAGCACAGGCTCGATTGCACCGTAGTTTTCGAGAAGTGCGGATACAAAGGCATCAAAATTATCTCGTCAAAATCCGCGTATTTTTTAAACACATCCTCCGCAAATGGCGGCGTGTAATTCATCGCATAATCGCAAACCAGCTCGTCTATTGGTTTTTCATTCTGCGGCATCTCGTTTTGTGGCAGCTCGCCATGCGTCGGGACGTCTTGCGGCGGCTGGTTTTGCAATATAGTGTCTTGCGCTGGCTTGCCCTGTGCCTGTGCCTCTTGCGGCGGCTCATTCGCGGCACCTGCATCAGCCGCGCCTTCAAATTTTAAACCCGCGCCTAATTTTGCTCGCGCTAGTTCATTTACCCGCTCGCAAAGCGCTTCGGTGATGGAGCATATAGGCGAGCGCCCGCCCAATTTTTCGTAGTTGCTGCGCGCCGATGCGGTTCTGCTTTTTACGATGAGAGAGGCCAAAACGCTGCGCCAAAAATCACTCTTAACGCCCAAAATAAAGGGGTCGTTAAACATATTTTTTAAAAAAACTTCAACCTCGCTCAGATTGTTCGGACCGCCCATGTTGAGCAAAATTAGGGCTTTTTTCATGAGATGATTTCTCTGATTTTTATCGCATCCTCGACGCTTGCAAGACCTGCATTAGTACTGCTGTCGCACATCGCGCAAAACGCTTCGTGTTCGCGGCGCAGTGAAAAGTCATCGCGATCGACGCGCAGATTTACGCGCCCGTCAGGCGTAATTTTAAAAAGAGTTATTGAGATTAGATCGCCGAAATACACGCCGCTGTCGGTGCAAATCTCGATACCGTGGCGTCTGATCGGATAGAGATTGGACTGCATTAGCGTGCAATAGCAGCCGCTTTTTGTGTGAAGCGTCGCGCATGCGGCTAGAGTGCGCTCTTTAGAGATATTTTTGCTAAGTTCTATGCAGGCGATCTCGCTGTGAGAAAGCAGCCGCACAAGATCGATATCTCTAAAAAGGGCATTGGCGACGATATCTGCTCTATCATCGTTTGCAAAACCGCTTACGAAGCTCATCGAAAAAATTTTATCCCCCTTGGCTAGCTCGCGTAGCAAGGATACGATGACAGGATTGTAGCGGTCGGAGTAGCCTACGGCTAGGCGCGTGCCGTTAGTAGTGACTGCGTAATTTATCTCTCTGGCTTCGGCTAGGCTTTGTGCGAGCGGAGATTCTACAAAGATATTTTTGGTAAACGGTAGGCATTTTAAAATCAGCTCTTTATGCGATGGCGGGGGAGCCGTGATGACTACGGCGTCGGGCTTGGCGACGTTAAAAAGATCGGTTAGATTATCAAAGATCGGATAGCGCGGGCCGAAATTTTCACTGCTACCCTTATGATAAAGCGCTACAAGCTCGAAATAATCGCTCCTTCTTAGCTCGCTGAAGTGCTTTTGACCAAGCTCGCCCATGCCTATGATCGCTATCTTTTTTTTCATCGCCATGCCCTAAATTTAATCTTTCGCGCCATTATAACTAAGAATGGTTAAAATTTATAATTTTTAAAATCTAATTTAGCTAAAATGCGCCTTTAAAATTTAACTTGAAATAGGACAAATCATGGATATTAGAAGCGAATATTTAAATTTCTTTGCAAGCAAGGGCCATCAGATCATCCCCAGCGCGCCGTTGGTGCCAGATGATGATAGCTTGCTTTTTACGAATGCGGGCATGGTGCCGTTTAAAAGCATATTTACAGGAGCCGTACCGCGTCCGACGCCGCCTATCCGCACGAGCTGTCAGACTTGCATCCGCGCCGGTGGCAAGCACAACGACCTAGACAACGTCGGCTACACCGCGCGCCATCATACGTTTTTTGAGATGCTTGGCAATTTCAGCTTCGGCGAGTATTTTAAAGAGCAGGCAATCGCCTATGCGTGGGAGTTTATCACTGAAATTTTAAAGCTTCCTAAAGACAAACTCTACGTTACCGTGCACGAAAAGGACGACGAAGCGTTCGGGTTCTGGGCGCGCCACATAGCGCAGGAGCGTATCTATCGCTTCGGCGATCACGATAACTTTTGGGCGATGGGCGATACCGGGCCGTGCGGACCGTGCAGCGAAATTTTTTATGATCAGGGCGAGGAGCATTTCCACTCGCCCGAGGATTATATGGGCGGCGACGGCGACCGCTTTTTAGAGATTTGGAATTTGGTTTTCATGCAGTATGAGCGCAGCAAAGACGGCAAGCTTAGCCCGCTTCCAAAGCCTAGCAT
>CAUUQJ010000259.1:0-2740 GCA_963547085.1 uncultured Campylobacter sp.
GATTTTGCAAATTTTCACCCGGGCGGCAGCCTCGGCAAGCGACTTTTCGTCAAAGTAAAAGACGTGATGCAAAGTAAAAATTTGCCCGTCGCAAACCGTAACGCCAGCCTAAAACAAGCCATCGACGTTATGACGCACGGAAAGCTCGGTACCGTCTTGTTAGTGAACGAAAAGGGCGCGCTTGAGGCGATCTTAAGCGACGGCGATCTGCGCCGCGCTCTGATGCGAGATGATTTTGACATCAATGACGGCGCACTAAAATATGCCACCAAAAATCCTAAAATGCTGGACGATAAAAATATGCTCGCAATAGATGCGCTAAATTTGATCGAGCAATTTAAAATCCAGGTCCTGCCCGTAGTCGAAAACGGCGTACCCGCGGGGATCTTGCATATTCATGATCTAACGAGCTTGGGGCTAAAATAATGCAAAAGATGCGTCTGAATAAATTTATCTCCCACAACACCGGCTACTCACGCCGTGAGGCGGACGAGCTGATCAAGCAGGGCAAGGTTAGCATTAACGGCCGCGTCGTTAGCGATTTTATAGAGGTTGGCGGCGAGGAGAAGATCCGCATCGGCTCGCGCCTTATCAAGCCTAAAACAGAATTTACGATGATCGTTTATAACAAACGCAAAGGCGAGTTAGTTACTAAAAAGGACGATCGCGGCAGGCGGACGATTTACGATAGCTTGCCTGAGGGATTTAGTAGATTTGTTAGCGTAGGGCGTTTGGATTTTGCAAGCGAAGGGCTTTTGCTGCTAACCGATGCGCCCGCGATCGCTACGGCGCTGATGAACAGCGACATCGAGCGAGAGTACTATCTAAAGGTAAAAGGCGAGGTGGGGGATGGGGTGGTAACGGCGATCCGCGAAGGCTTTTTCGCCGCAGATGCGAGCAAAGGCGCGCACGCCAAAAGCAAGATCAAATCGATGGAATTTAAACCCTTTTTGGGCTACCGCATTATGCCTAGCAGCGGCGGTTATACGAAGATAAAGGCGATCATTAACGAGGGGCAAAACCGCGAGCTGCGTAGATTTTTTGGCTATTTCGATCTGGATGTCGTGGAGCTTAAGCGCACGGCATTCGGTAGAATGACGCTTGGAACGCTAAAACCCGGCAAATGGCGCTATTTCGATCAGAGTGAATACGAAGATCTGCGCGATTTTTTGAAAGAAAACAAAATCCGCTATTAAATTTAAGGAGGCGAAATGAGCTCAAAAACAAACGCCGCACGCGTACTGGACGGTCTGAAAATCCCTTATGAGATTAAAGAATACGCGGTTGATCCTTTAAATTTAGATGCGGTACACGTGGCAAACAGCGTGAGCGAGCCGATCGAGCGGGTCTATAAAACGATAGTTTGCACGGCGGATCACGAATATGTCGTAGCCTGCCTGCAAGGCGATCTAAATCTCGATCTCAAGGCGCTCGCGCACATCTGCGGTGCGAAGCGGTGCGAGCTGATGGATTTGAAGGATTTGCAAAAAATCACCGGCTACGTCAGGGGCGGCTGCTCGCCGCTTGGGATGAAAAAACACTTCCGCACCTTCATCGACGAGCGAGCGCTAACGCAGGAGAAAATTTACGTTAGCGCAGGCGTGCGCGGAAAACAGATCGCTCTTGCGCCTAAGGACCTCGTAACTGCCACTGAAGCGCAAATTTGCAAAATAACGCATGACTAACGCAGCGTTACTTTTGTCGCCACTTGCGTAAGTAACGCCGGTGGCAAGCATTTACACTGCGAGATTTAGACTTTTAAATTTGGCGTTGCGCCGTTCGTTAAAACGAGCTTCTGCGCGCCGAGAAATACAAATCAAATAAATTTTTATTGTTAAAATTCTAAGTGCCGCACACCGCAAAATAGCTCAAATGAGATGACGAGCACGCGGGGTGCAAAGCAAACCTATTTAAAACCGTATGCTTTGCACTCGCTGTATTTTGCTCGCTATAGATTTAGCCTTGCGACGCTCAGCATTATTTGCGATAAAATTTTAAAATTTTATCGCAAATTTTATACATCTCGCGCCTATTTTTTGAAAAGCCCAGAGACGTTCGGGGCTTGCTTTTCTTGCTCGCTGGCGGCGAAAAATTCTGCCTTGGCAAAGTTAAAAACGCTAGCGATGATGTTGGTAGGAAACATTTCGCAGGCGTTATTATAAACCGTAACGGCGCCGTTATAAGCGCGGCGTGCGGCGCTGATCTGCTCCTCGCACTCGCCTAACGCGTTTTGTAGCTTGGCAAAGGATTCGTTAGCCTTGAGGTTCGGATACGCCTCTACCGCAATGCGGATCTGCCCCAAAAGAGCCGAAATTTCGCTATTTAGCTTAAATTTATCCGCGTTAGAAGCCGCGTTGATCGCTTGCGAGCGAAGTTCGCTAACGCGCGTTAGCACGGCGTTTTCGTGGCTCATATATTCGCGCGTAGCGCTAACTAAATTTGGGATGAGGTCGTAGCGCTTTTTAAGCTGCGTATCGACGGTGGAAGCGATATTTCTCACCTGGTTGCGCTTAGCGATGAACGAGTTATAAACGCCCACTAACGCCAAAACTAACAAAACTATGACGACTAATAAAATCAAAGCCGCATTCATTTTCTCTCCTTTTAAAGTGTTTCAATTAAAAATAAGAATATTTAGCTATACTTGCCATTTCTTTTCGCGTGTCAAGGTAGCTCAGCTGGTTAGAGCGCTGGTCTCATAAGCCGGAGGTCGAGAGTTCAAGTCTCTCTCTTGACACCA
>CAUUQJ010000260.1:0-2727 GCA_963547085.1 uncultured Campylobacter sp.
AGGATCTCTACGACGTAAATTTTATGGGCGTCGTCTACCCTAGAGCAAAGCCGCTGCCGCCCACGCTAATTCGCGAGATCGACGTAAAGGATGGCACTGCGATGCTTCAGCGCGATTACTTTGACGGCAGAGATAAGCCCTCAAACGAATATCCGCTAAAAAACAGCCTGTACGACGGCGTCGCTAAGAGCTACTACGCGGACGGCGGCGAGCTGAAGTCGCAGAGCGAATACAAAGCCGGCAAGCGCGAGGGCTTTTACAAGCTGTATTATCAAGGAAGCGGTAAGCTAAATCAGCAGGGCGCGTATAAAAATGATAGGCGCGAGGGCGTTTTCACCGACTACTACGAAAGCGGCGAAGTAAGCGCGCGCCATCCGTATAAGGGCGGGCTGCGAAACGGCAAGGACGTGGATTATTACAAAAGCGGCAAAGTGCGCGGGGAGCGGAGCTACAAAGGGGGCAAGCGGCAAGGCGTGGAGAAATGGTATCACGCAAACGGCGCGCTAAGGCAGACCGGCGCATACAAGGATGACCGTAAACAAGGCGTTTGGAAGTTGTTTTACGATGACGGCAAGACGCGCGTAGTAGAAAATTTCAAAGACGGCGAGCGTGACGGCGCCGTGCGCGAATACTACGAAGGCGGCGCGCTGCAGGGCGAATACGAGTTTGAGTGCGGCAAACAAACGGGCACGAGTAGGCAATACTACGCAAGCGGCGTGCTTGCGGCGAAGGTGATGTTCAGAGACGGACGCAAACACGGACTATACGAAACATATCACGAAAACGGCGCGCTCAAGGCTAGAGTGACATTCAATGATGGCCTGGAGACGGGCACGGCGAGGCACTACTACGCAGACGGTAAGCTAAAAGCCGAGGGCGAGTTTGAGCGCGGCAGGCTCGTTCGCGCCAAAAAATACGACGAAAGCGGCAAGCTAATCAGCGACAAATCCGATAAAAACGGGCTAGTGAGGGAGTAAAGCGGGCTAAATTTTAAAATTTTAAACGGGCTTGGAATTTTAAAAAGGCTTAAAATTTTGAGTAAGCGTGGTTTTGCGTTTTAACGACGCGGGTTTGCATTTTCAGTGCCCACGGCTTCGTGCTTTAAGCGAGCGAGATTTTGCGTTTTGAAGCGGGGCTTCACGTCTCGGACAAATTTCGGGCTCTACGTTTTAAACGGACGGGGCTTTGCGCTTCGAGCGAGCATGGCTTTATTTTTGAAGTGCAGCTTTAAATTTTAAGCGAGCGTTGCCTTACGCATCTGTTTTCGGCTATACATACCGCGCCGTCAAGTGGTGCATTTAAATGATGCGGCTTTGTATTTATAAAGCAACGTATTGCGTTAAACGAGTAAAATTCTACGCCTGGCGGCTTTATGCGGCATGCGATACGGCTCGGCGCTTTAATTAACGAGGTTTCGTGTAGCGCAGCTCGTCGCGCGATTTGAGTTAATGTGGTTAAAATTCCGTGCCATATTTTGGCGCACGTAGTGTGCGGGTGCGTCCGGCGTGGCATAACTTGGCTTTCGATACGGCTTGTCTTTTCCGCGTAACGAGCAGCTTTGGCGCGGCGCAAATTTTAAAATTTAAAGCAGAATTTCAAGCTGAAACGGCGCTAAAATTTTAACCGCCGAAAGGATAAATTCGACGATCGATTTCCGTTAAATTTAGCCCGCAAGCCGCAAGCTGTGCTATTCGGGCTTAAATTTCAAATCTACTGCAACCTTGCCTTTAGCGCGGCAAATTTAATCTAGCTGATATTTTAAAATTTGTCGACCGCTTTACTAAACAAAATTTTACGAATAGGGCATGGGTGAACAAAGCAGGGAGGCAGAGAGTGCCTCTGTATATAATTACAGAAGCAAAGAATGCGCTGCTTATTTCGGTATGAAAATTTCATGGGCTTATTGCAACTTTAAAATTTTGCAAGATGCTCGCTCGTAGCGTTAAATTTCAATGCGCGGGTGGCAAAAATTTTAAGAAAGCAGAGCCAGCTAGAGCTAAATTTCGTATAGGAGTCCGTGCAACGCGGTATTTGCGCACAAGATATAAGCGCTGAAAAGGAGAAGCATTCGGAATTTGGCGCGTAACGAGCAGTGAACTATAGTCAAACAAACTTCAAATTAAAAATCTTAAATTTTAATCCGCAGACGCCAAATGGGTTCAAAATCAAATTTACGTAATAGTACGCGGCAAACCGACAAGCTGGAAGCGCTCGCAGAGCACCACAGGCTGTATAGTGCAGTATCTGTGCGGCAAAATACGGGCATTGAAAGACGTAGCCATTTGAAATTTAGCGCGCGGGGGTCATAGAGAGCCGAAAACCGCAGCGCTCGAAGCTGTGTAACAAAAGCTCAAATCTATCCGCAGCAGCCACAATCGCAGCGCGAAGATGCGGCTGGATGAAGCTCGCCGATGTAGAGCTTCACGGAGTCAAATCCTTGCTTTTTCGCCCACGAATAGGCATCGCTTGCGAAGCCGAAGTCGGCAAAATGCAAGAAGCTTTCCACGTAGGATTTGCGCGCATTTTGATAATCTATGTAGTAGGCGTGCTCCCAAAGATCGCAGGCTAAAAGCGGAATTTTGCCGCGCACGATCGGCGTGTCCGCGTTTTGCGTCGTGATGATTTCTAAATTTGCGCCGCGCTCATCGCATACGAGCCAGCACCAGCCGCTACCAAAAAGCCCCAGCGCGCGCTTTAAAAACTCGCTTTTAAAATTTTCCATCCCGC
>CAUUQJ010000261.1:0-2718 GCA_963547085.1 uncultured Campylobacter sp.
ATCTCTCGCCTTTTGATCGAAATAGGTCGCAAAAATAGCATAAAAAATCTTAAACTCGCTTAACGGATGAAATTTTGCAGCTTCTTGGTATCATTGACGAACTGCGTTTGAGCGAGGAGCTTTTTGGCGACGCAAGCAAGAGCGGTGAGCCCGTAAGTGGAATTTTACTACCAAATAAGCGGGAGTTAAAAAGATTGCACGACAAAGGTCTCGGTTCCGCGCGGCGCTATCGTTAGGTGATTAAATTTTATGCTAGCTTTGAGTAGAATTTTAACCGAATCGCCCTTACTCGGCTTTAAGCAATAGCGTTATAAAATAATCGAATAAAAAATCATAATAAGGAAAGCAAATGATAAATGATGACTTTAAAAGATGGGCTTTGAATTTCGGCAGTTGTGACGGCGGTGATATAGGCTCGCCGAAAGACCCCAGTATTTGGCTTTGCGGATTAGAGTGGGGAGGCGGTTTTAAAGAAGAAGAACTACAAAATATTTTTAAAAATAATGATTTAAAAATTCCTGCCATATACGAGGATTGTAAGGAAAATTTAAAATACCAGTTTAATATAAAAGCTATAAAACTTTTGGCGGCAATAAACGGTGAAGAAAATCATGTCAAATTTAATGAAACTTTTAAACCGTTTTCGCGAGGCGGCAAAGGATATTTTAAGATGAATTTATATCCTTTATCCTTTAAAGACACTAATCACAACAGATGGACTGAAGCTATTAGCAAAGAAACGGGTTTTAAAGATAAAGACGAATATATTAAATGGATTAGATTAAACAGATTTCCGATATTTAGCTCATGGGCAAAAGAATATAGACCAAAGATAATTATTTGTACGGGCATAAGTTATAAAGATGACTTTATTGTAGCGTTCGGCGATCAAAATACGCAGCTACAAGAAAGAAATTTCAAGGATTACAAGAAATTTTTCTATTTTAAAAATAGCTACGGAGCGCTGGTTGTGATAATTTACTTTTTAGGTGGTCGTCACGGGCTTAAAAGCGATGAAGAAATAAGACGAACGGGTAAAGAAATAGCTAAAATTTATGAAGCGTATTTATCGAAATTGGATTAATAAAATTCTCCATATAACTTGGATATTTAAATAGATTTTGTTAAACCCCATATTTTGGTTTCGTTTTGTTATCATAGAATTTTACTCGTTATTTCCCGCGATCGTTTCGATTAGTTTGCGTTTGTTGCGGCGGTTGTAAAGCACCGACGAAAGGAGCGATAGCGCGATGAATAAGATCCCCACGGTGCCCGTTATGATCTCGCTTACTTCAAATTTTAGCTTGGCAAACATTATAAACGCCAAACACGCGATAGCATAGTGCGCGCCGTGCTCCAGATACGCGAAGTGCGACAGCGTGCCGCGGGCGATGAGATACAGCGTGATGGAGCGCACGAACATCGCGCCGGCGCCGAGGCCTAGCATGATGATGAAGATATTATCGCTTAGCGCAAACGCGCCGATCACGCCGTCGAAGCTAAAGCTCGCGTCCAGGGTCTCTAAGTATAAAAAGCCCGCAAGGCCGTTTTTTACGCCGTCCGTACCGAAAAGGCGGTCGAAGCAGGAGATGAGCAGATAGAGCAGGATCGCGCCGAAATACGCCGCGCCGAGCGTAGCCGAGCCCATTTTAGCAAGCAGCACAAGCCCCGCGGCTATAGCGATTAGCGTGGGCGCGTTTGGAATGCGCTTTAAAAATCGCACGAGCCCGTTATTTTCGATTATGCCTAGCCAGTGTAGCTCGCGCTGCGTATCGAAGAAAAAATCGCAAAAGACCATCAGCAAAAACGCGCCGCCGAAAACGTAAATTTGCGCTTCGTTCTCGCTTAAAATTTCATGGTAGCGATGCGGCTGCTTAAGCGCTAGCACGAGGGTTTCCCAAATACCCAGATGCGCGCTTGCGGCGACGATTAGCACGGGGAATAAAAACCTCATGCCAAAAACCGCGATCGGAATACCCCAGAGGATAAATCTGCTCTGCCACACCGGCGCCATATCTTTTAGCACTTTGGCATTGACTACGGCGTTGTCGAAGCTGAGGCTAATTTCGAGCACGCATAAAAGCGCGCAGATGTATGCAGCACCCGCGCCGCCGATATAAAACGCGATAGCAAGCGCAATTAGGCTTACTACAAAAGAGGAGTAAAAATATTTCATCGCTGTCCTAGCCGATTTTTTGCGCGATTTTAGCAAAATTTAGCCCTAAATTCTATATAATTGCAAAAATTCCAAAAAAGGCAAAAGATGCTTACCAATCCCGTATTTATCAGTATCTGTGTGATGTGTGCGCTGTGCTTGCTGAGGTGCAACGTAATGCTTGCGATCCTAATCGGCACGATATGCGCCGTGCTCTCAAGCAAAATCCCGCTGGGCGATGCCATAAATTTATTCATAAACGGCAATCCCGAAAACGCCGGTAGCCTCGGCATGGGCGGAAATTTAGAAACCGCGCTTTCATATCTGCTGCTAGGCGTCATCGCAAGCGCGATCTCAAAGACCAATTTAACGGCGATCTTGGTGCGCGCGGTAGCAAATTTAATCAGCGACAAAAAATACGTATTTATCTTTTCGATCGCCTTTTTTGCGTGCTTCTCACAAAATTTAATCCCCGTGCATATCGCTTTTATCCCGATTTTGATCCCGCCGCTAGTCAAGATCATGAACTCGCTAAAGATCGACCGCCGCGCCGTAGCGTGCGC
>CAUUQJ010000262.1:0-2693 GCA_963547085.1 uncultured Campylobacter sp.
TCCGCCTTTTTTAGATTATCGGCGAGCAAAAACGCAAGCTCTAGCGCCTGATCTGCGTTTAGGCGCGGATCGCACTGCGTTTCGTAGCGCTGCTTTAGCGTCTCTTGCGTTACGTTAAATGAGCCGCCCGTGCACTCGGTGACATTTTGACCTGTCATCTCAAGATGGATGCCGCCCGCGTGCGTGCCCTCCGCAGCGTGGATCTCGAAAAAGCTCTGAACCTCGCTTAAAATTTTAGAAAACTCGCGCGTTTTGTAACCGTTTGCGGTCTTGACGGTGTTGCCGTGCATCGGATCGATGCTGTACAGAATCGCCCTGCCCTCGCGCTTTAGCTCGCGTAAAATTTGCGGCAGCCGCGCGCCGATCTTATCCGCGCCCATGCGGATGATGACGTTTAGCCTGCCTGCTTCGTTTTGCGGATTGAGCTTGTCGCAAAGGCGCAAAATTTCATCCGCGGTGCCGCTAGGGCCGATCTTGACGCCGAGAGGGTTTTTGATACCGCTTAAAAAATGCACGTGCGCATCGTCCGCGCCGCGCGTGCGCTCGCCGATCCAAAGCATGTGCGCCGAGCAGTCGTACCAATCGCCGCTGGTGCTGTCGATGCGCGTCAGACACTCCTCGTAGTGCAGCAGCAGCGCCTCGTGCGAGGTGTAAAGCACCGTCTCGGCAAGGCTCGGAGAATTCGCGGCGCTCAGTCCGCATGCCTCCATAAATTTAAGCGTGCGCGAAATTTCATCACTGAGCTCGTTAAATTTAGCCTCCAGCTCGCCCTTTTTCAAAAAGCCCAAATTCCACTTATGCACCTCGTGCAGGTTCGCAAGACCGCCGCGAGAAAAGGCGCGCAGCAGATTCAGCGTCGAAGCGCTTTGATGATACGCCTCGATCATGCGCGCAGGATCCGGCTTGCGCGCCGCTTCGTTAAACTCAAAGCCGTTGATTATGTCGCCGCGGTAGCTAGGCAGGCTCACGCCGCCAACCTCCTCGAAATCGCTGCTGCGCGGCTTTGCGAACTGCCCTGCGATACGACCTACCTTAACGACGGGGCGTCCCGCTGCGAAGGTAAGAATGATCGCCATTTGAAGCATTACTTTAAACATATCGCGGATATTATTCGCGCTAAAATCATTAAAGCTCTCCGCGCAATCGCCGCCTTGAAGCAGAAACGACTTGCCCTCGCTTGCGCGCGCAAGCTCGGCTTTTAGGTTGCGAACCTCGCCCGCAAAAATTAGCGGTGGCAGCTTGTAAAGGCGCTCTTTAGCGGCCTGCACCGCACTTTCATCCTGATAAATCGGCTGCTGTAAAATTTTATAATCTTTCCACGACGTCCTACTCCAACTCATATCCACTCCTTAAATTTCGTAAATCTCGCGATTATACCCAAATAAGCTTTTATTAACCCAAAAAATCTTAAAATAGCGCCTTTAGGCAATTTGGAAGGAATTTTATGGAAGAAAACCGCACTAAAGGGCTAATGCTTGCATTTGCGACCTTTTTTATGTGGGGCGTTTTCCCGATATTTTTTAAGCTCATAAAGGACGTGGATGCGGTGCAAATTTTAGCGCATCGCGTCGTTTGGTCTTTCCTGCTGCTGCTCGTTTTTCTCTGCTTTACGCACCGCTTAAAAAACGTCACGCGGCTTCTTAGCACCCCCAAAATCGCCCTTACGCTGCTTTGTACGGGACTACTTATCAGCACGAACTGGGGCATTTATATCTACGCGGTAAATTCCGATCAAATTTTAGCCACCAGCCTCGGATATTTTATAAATCCTCTATTTTCCGTGCTTTTGGGCGCTTTGTTTCTGCGCGAGCGGTTAAGCGCGGCGGCGAAATTTTCCCTTCTGCTGGCCTTTGCGGCTATCGGCGTGCAAATTTACGCGCTAGGCAGGCTGCCGATAATCTCGCTCGTACTGCCGCTTAGCTTTGCGTTTTACGGCCTCATTCGCAAAAAAGTAAGCGTGCCTAGCTTTGAGGGGCTATTTTGCGAGACGACGCTGATGCTGCTGCCTGCACTCGCGTTTCTGATCTACTGCGCGCTAAAAGGAAGCGGCGCCTTCGGCTTTAACGTAAGCGGCGCGCTGCTGTTTGCAAGCGGACTGATTACGATTTTACCGCTGCTTACCTTCGCCGTAAGCACGCAGCATCTGCCGCTATCTACGATTGGCTTTATGCAATACATCAGCCCTAGCATGAGCATGCTGATCGCGGTATTTATCTACGGCGAAGAGCTTGAAACTTATAAAATTTTGAGCTTTTCGCTAATTTGGTTCGGGCTCGCGGTCGTGGGCTTGGACGGCTTAAGGAGAAAAAATGGCTAATTTCGCTTTGATGTTCGCAGTCGCCCTTGCGGTGGGCGCACTCGTGTATTTTCAGGTCCAAAAGGCTTCCGCGCGCGCAGACGCCGCAGACCCAGAGCTTAGCTCGCAAAGATATATGAAATTTTGCGATATTTTAGAGGACAAACTGCGAGATTTAAAGCGGCTAGAGCTGCGCGATGAAGGGGCTCGCGAGAGCTATCTAGACGAGCTCGAGACTCTTAGCAAGGAGCTGGTTTACATCAAAACGATGCATCAAAGCAACCTAAACCCCGCCGTGTGGGAGGGCAAGCTATTTGAGTTTCTAAATAAAACGGACGCGCTTATCGAAAAATACGCCGCGGGCGCAGAGCGCTCGCTGCAAGACTGGCGCAAGCAG
>CAUUQJ010000263.1:0-2677 GCA_963547085.1 uncultured Campylobacter sp.
TTAAAGGATAAAAATGGTTTTCATCGACGCATGCTTCGGCAAAGAGACCCCATACACGCCCATTTGGATGATGCGCCAGGCGGGGCGCTACCTGCCGCAATACATGGCGGTGCGCGAGAGGGCGGGCGATTTTTTGAGCCTGTGCCGCGACTACCGCGCCGCTAGCGAGGTAACGATCCAGCCCGTGGAGATTTTGGGCGTCGATGCGGCGATACTTTTTAGCGATATTTTGGTCGTGCCGATGCAGATGGGGATGGATCTGCGCTTCGAAGCGGGCGAAGGGCCGCGCTTTAGTGATCCGATCCGCTCCCGGGGCGATTTGGCGCGCCTTGATCCGCAAAAGGCCGCGGCGGAGCTCGGATACGTTTATGATACGATCTCGCTTACTCGCTCGCGCCTTGCCGCGGACAAAGCGCTCATCGGCTTTTGCGGCGCGCCGTGGACGATCGCTACCTATATGATCGAGGGCGGCAGCAGCAAAAATTACGCCGTTTGCAAAAGGATGCTCTACGAAAATCCGCAGCTTTTGCATGAAATTTTGCGCCTCGTTACGGAGGCGACGAAGCTTTATCTGGCGCGCCAGATCGGCTCGGGCGTCGATGCGGTGCAGATCTTCGACAGCTGGGCGGGCGCGCTGGAGCCGAGCGCGTACGAGGAGTTCGGCTGGCGATACATCTTGGAAATCACGGAATTTTTAAAGGTGAAATTCCCGCATATCCCGCTGATCGTCTTTGCCAAGGGTACGGGCGCGCAGATATCGCGGCTGAGCAGTATCGCAGCGCAGCGAGGCGCAGCGAGCTTTGACGTATGGGGCGTGGATTGGAGCACTCCTATGGGGCTTGCGCGCGAGCAGCTTGGGGGCAAATTTGCGCTTCAGGGCAACCTGGAGCCGATGCGGTTATACGATCGCGGCGCGATAGAATCGGGCGTGCGCGAGATTTTAGCAGCGATGAAGGGTGCCGCGCATATCTTTAATCTAGGCCATGGAATTTTGCCCGATGTGAGCGTGCAAAACGCCAAATATCTAGTGGATCTGGTACACGAGCTAAGCGCACGCTAAAAACAGACTTTGCGAGAACTCGCTTGCAGCGTGCCTCTGTGAAATTTCATAGAACGTAATTTAAAATTTTGCTCGCTTGTGTCGCTTGCTTTGCTTCTGTGCAATCCTGCCGCTACAATAAAATTTCAAATTTCACGTCGTCAAAACAGCTCGCGGAACGCAAAACTTTAAAATTTTTAAATTCTGTGCCGTTTTGCGCGGCGGTATCGCTAAATTTTAAAATTTAGCGCAATTTGAAATTTTATGCTGCTTTTACGCCGAGCGAGGCTTAAAATTTTACGCGCTATGTATGCGGCGGCGTAAAATACCGCGAGCTCGCGAGTTTAAATTTAGCCCGCGCTTTAAATTTATAGCTCTCACGTCCTAAATTTAAGGATAAATTCAAAACTCTAAGCTTAAAATTTCGCCGTAGCGGGGCGGAGCGCGGAAGTGAAATTTCACATAAAAGCAGTGCTGAATTTCGGCGTGCGGAAGTTAAATTGCAAGGCATAAATTTGCTACGTAGAATTTTCAAGGTTTGATTCAAAGCGTTATTGGCGCGAGGCTTAAGATCGGTATAAATTTGCTACGTAGAATTTCAAAGCGGAATTTCCTAGCTAAATTTTGAAAAGCAAATTTCAGTAAAATTTCACGATGCGGAATTTCAAATTAAAATTTTGCAAATTAAAATTCCGTAAAGTGAAGTTTTAAAGCGAAATCTCGCGCCAAAAACGCCGCTGCACGCAAATCAAATCATGGAGCAACAATGAGATATATTTTCGGACCCGTCGCCTCGCGTAGGTTCGGGCGCAGCCTCGGCATCGACCTGAGCCCGCAGCGCAAGCAGTGCAACTTCAACTGCGTATATTGCGAGCTGGGCGCGGGCAAGCCGGTAAGCGCGATGAGCGAGCCCTGTGAGATCGGCCCGGTCATCGCCGAGCTGAAAACCGCGCTGCAAAGCCACGCAGGCATTGACGTCATCACGATCACAGCAAACGGCGAGCCCACGCTGCATCCGCGCTTTGCAGAGCTTGTGAGCGCGCTAAAGGCGCTGAACCTGCCGCAGAAGCTACTCGTTTTGTCAAACGGCTCGCTCGTGCGCGAAAACAGCGCGGCGCTAATGAAGCTTGATATCTGCAAATTTTCGCTAGATAGCGCGCTTGCGAAAAGCTTTCGCAAGGTGGACGGCCCGCACGTGGGTATCGGCGCCGAGCAGATCGTAAGCGCGATCTCAGATTTTGCGCGCGAGTTTCGCGGCGAGCTTGATATCGAAATCCTAGTCGTGCGCGGGCTAAACGACACGCAGGAGGATTTCGCAGCGCTGAATGCGGCTTTAGCTCGCATCAACCCGCATCGCGTCGATCTCGGCACGATCGATCGCCCGCCCGCATATCGCGTGCAGGGTGTGAGCGAGGCGCAGCTGCGCTATCTGGCCACTTTCATCGAAAATCAGAACGTAAATATCATCGCCGCGCCCAAATATGCAAGCGAGCGGCTGAGCTTTAGCGAGGATGAAATTCTGCGCACTCTCTCGCGCCGTCCGCAGCGCACGAGCGACGTGGAGGCGATGTTTGACGAAAAAAGCGCACAGCTTTTAAAGCGCCTTGCGAGTGCAGGAAAGGTTGTTTTTAAAGACGG
>CAUUQJ010000264.1:0-2674 GCA_963547085.1 uncultured Campylobacter sp.
TCGCCGCAAACGATACGAACGCCGCAGCTTCGCGCGGTGCTAGCCATCGAGTCCAGGATGCGTCGTAGCTCGCTTAGGCTAAGCCCCTCCTCGATGATGAGCGCGCAGCTTAAAAACAGCGGCTTTGCGCCCACCATAGCAAGGTCGTTGACGGTGCCGCAAACGGCGATCTTGCCGATATCGCCGCCGTTAAAAAACAGAGGTGTTACGACGAAACTATCGGTGCTGAAAGCTAGCTCGCCGCCGAAACTCGCAGAATTCAAAGCATAACTCGGCGCCGTGCGGTCAAAATCCACCCCGGCGTCTAAATTTAGTATCGCGCTGTCGTTATTGGCACGCAAAATTTCATTATCAAACGCCGCAAAGATCGTCTCGTTGATGAGCCTATTCATCTCCTCGCCGCCGCCGCCGTGGCTTAAAAGTATAGTTTCGTTCAAATTTTTCCTTTTCACTCGGTTTTAAATTTATAAGCCCGTATTTTTGCAGCCGAACAAGCCGTGCCGCTACGGCGCTGCGCAAAATTTCAAAGCAAAGTTTTAGCGCAACGATTCCGCTTCGGTTAAAATTTTAAAGTACGACTTGTTTTAAAATTTACGCTTTGTTAGCGGATACCGCGCGCAAAATTTAGCCCGCGTTTTTGACATCGCCATATTTAAAATATGCCGCGCATGCGCCTTCACTTGAGACCATGCACGATCCTATCGGGTTTTGCGGCGTGCAGTGCTTGCCGAAAACCTTGCAATCATACGGGCTTTTTTTGCCGCGTAAAATTTCGCCGCAGATACAGGCCTTGCTTTCGGGGGCGCTCTGTACGCTGCAGTCAAACTGCACCCTGGCATCCAGCGCCGCGTACTGCGGGCGCAACTTCATGCCGCTTTTTGGAATTTCGCCGAGTCCTCGCCACGAAAAATCGCAAATTTCAAAATATTTATCTATCAAATTTTGCGCTTTTTGGTTGCCGCCCTCTTTTACGACGCGCTCGTATTCGTTGAAAACCTCGTAAGTACCGGCGTTTTGCTGCTCCACCAAATTTAATACGCCCGCCATTATGTCAAGCGGCTCAAATCCGCTTACGGCAATCGGCTTTTTGTAATCCCGCGCAATGCTTTCATAGGCCTTCGCGCCGGTGATCACGCTTACGTGGCTAGGCCCTAAAAACGCGTCTATTTGCACGTCCGCATCGTCTAAGATCGCTCGCACGGGCGCTGGCACCGTTACGTGGTTGATGTGAAAAAAGAGATTTTTTAGCCCCAAACTCAGCGCTTTATCGATCAGCACGGCGCTCATCGGCGTCGTCGTCTCAAAGCCGATCGCAAAAAATATTACCGTTTTTTGCGGATTTTCCTGCGCGATCTTTATGCAATCAAGCGGGCTATAAAGCGCTCTGATGTCGTGCCCCTCGCCGCGCAGCTTCTGCAAGCTGGTGCGAGAGCCCGGTACGCGCAGCATATCTGCTAGAGTGCAAAAAATACTCTGCGGCATCGCGGCGAGCTTAATCGCCTCGTCGATGCGACTGCGCGGCATCACGCACACCGGACAGCCGGGGCCATGGATAAATTTAATATTTTTGCCGACCAGGCTCGGAAGGCCGAATTTCATGATCGAGTGCGTATGTCCGCCGCAAATCTCCATAATGTTTAGCGGCTTTTTGCTTTTGGAAATTATCAGCTTACTAAGCGCTAAAATCAGCTCCTTATCCCTAAAATCCTTGATTAGATCCATTATTTACCTTAAATTTTACGGGTTTGCAAGCCGTTTTAATTCTCTGCACCGGCTCTCGGCTCTATGCTTTCATACACGGAGCTCTCTTCCGCCCTCATCTGATTTGCAATCTGCTCGTAAATTTCGATACTCTCCTTCGCTCGCTGCGTATCGATCTTCTCCATCGCAAAGCCAACGTGGATCAGCACGTACTCCCCGACCGCCGCGGGCTCAGGGAGCAGATCCAAGCTCACGCCGCGGCGCACGCCCAGAGTCTCCACCGTCGCGAAATTATTTTCGTCGATTGAGATGATTTTTGAAGGGATTGAAAGGCACATTAACGAAATTCCTTCTTGTATTGTAGGAATTTCAGCCATTTCTCCACGCCCTCGCCGCTTTTACTATCAAGCGCGATGACGTCGGCTTTCGGATTGAGTTTGTGTACCTCGCGTACCACTTCATCCATATCGAAGTCAAAATGCGGTAGCAGCGCTGTTTTGGTGATTACGACACAGTCTGCGCGGCGAAATATCACGGGATATTTTGCGATTTTATCGCTGCCCTCAGGCACGCTTAGAAGCACTACGTTCAGGTGCGCGCCCACGTCAAATGCCGCAGGGCAGACGAGGTTTCCGACGTTTTCTATGAAAACCAGATCTAAGCCTTTCGTATCGATGTGATGAAGCCCCTCGTGAACCATAAAGGCATCCAGATGGCAGGTCTCGCCGGTGCTGATCTGATGGGCCTGCGCGCCAGCTTTTATGATGCGATCGGCATCGCGGTTAGTTTCCAGGTCGCCCTCGATGACGCCGATTTTAAATTTGCTGCTTTTGATAGTGGCCTCAAGTAGCGTCGTCTTGCCGCTACCGGGGCTGCTCATCAAATTTAGACATAAAATTTTATCCTCATCCAGATGGGCTCTGTTGTGAGCGGCCTCCTCGTCGTTGGCGCTTAAAATTTTACTCATCACCTC
>CAUUQJ010000265.1:0-2671 GCA_963547085.1 uncultured Campylobacter sp.
ATCGAAAGCTTCAAGGCTCTCGAAAAAGCCAAAAAGGACTGGATGAAATTTGCCGAGAAAAATGCCGAGGCGATTAAGCAGAGCAAGGGAATCTTATCGAAGCTAAACTTGGCGTTTAAAAAGAAAATTTTAAAAGAAAAACTCATGGATCTGGGGCCTACGAGCAAGCTCATCACCGAGATCGTAAAATCGATGGAGACCGCGCTAAAAAGCGATGAGGGCTTTGAAAAGGAGCTCAAACGCTTAGAATACAAGCTGCCAATGTTTAGCGCCGAACTGCGCGAAAATCACAAAAAAATTCTAAAAGAGATTACGAGGCTTAGCAAAGACGACATCATCGCGCGCGTGCCGGAAGCTACGATGGTCTCGACCTATGTCGATATAAAAAAGCTCTTTTTGACAAAAGAGGCGAGCAAAAAAAGCTTCAACCTCGAGCCCGAGCGGCTGAAAGAAATTTTAGAGCAGATCAAGCGCGGCAAGCGCATTAGCGACAATGCAAAGGCGCGCATGGCTAAGTCCAACCTGCGCCTGGTCGTCTCCATCGCCAAGCGCTACACCAACCGCGGGCTGCCGTTTTTAGACCTCATCCAGGAGGGCAATATCGGGCTTATGAAGGCAGTGGATAAATTTGAATACAAGCGCGGCTATAAATTTTCGACCTACGCGACGTGGTGGATCCGCCAGGCGATCAGCCGCGCCATCGCCGATCAAGCTCGCACGATCCGAATCCCGATCCATATGATCGAGACAATAAATCGAATTAATAAAATCACGCGCAAATATATGCAAGAAGGCGGCAAGGAGCCCGATATCAACGTCATCGCGCAAGAAGTAGGCCTTAGCGTCGATAAAGTAAAGCAAGTCATCAAAATCACAAAGGAGCCGATCAGCCTAGAGGCGCCGATCGGAAACGAAGACGACGGCAAATTCGGCGATTTCGTCGAGGACAAAAGCTCGGTTTCGCCGATCGAGCAAATTTTAAAATCCGATCTCAAAGAGCAGATCGACGATATCTTAGAACAGCTCAACGACCGCGAGCGCACGGTGATCCGCATGCGATTCGGACTGCTTGACGACGAGAGCGACCGCACGCTTGAAGAGATCGGCAAGGAGCTCAATATCACCCGCGAGCGCGTCCGCCAGATCGAAAGCTCGGCGATCAAAAAGCTAAAGCACCCAAAGATCGGCCGCAAACTAAAAACCTATATCGAGAGTTAGAACAAAACGCCAATATAATTTACTCTTTGAACGCCCGGCAAATTTAAAATTTATTAGACAGCTGGGCTTTGGATTCAGTATGATTGATTTTAAAAACACGACAAAAATTTAAATCCGCTAAGATCCAAGCTGGAATCATCAATAATGTATTTTTTTAGCATAAATTTTATCATGCGGAGCACAAATCAAGGCATAGTAAAATGTAGCAGTGCTTTGAATACCGATTTTGAGATGCTTAAGGTTTGAAGTTCGTAGGTTTCAAACTACAGTTGAGTAAATTTACTCTAGCTTCGGCAAGGCTTATATCCTCGAAATTCCCCTTTCAAACTCCAGTAGAGGAAATTTACACGATGAGCGCAGCAGAGCGCGTATCAATGCATATTCGTTTCAAACTCCATCGGAGTAAATTTGCACTAAAGCTAGCTCGCAGTTTTTCGCCGCAACGTTGAAAGTTTCAAACTCCAGCGGAGGAAATTTACACGCTATTTAATTTTGTCAAATTTGCGGCTTTTGACGGTTTCAAACTCCAGCAGAGTGAATTTGCACATTGTCTTTTTCTGTTAATTCAACATAACAGCCGGTGTTTCAAACTCCAGTGGAGGAAATTTACACATAGTAGATGTGGCAAGCAAATTTGCAACATCACATTGTTTCAAACTCCAGTGGAGAGAATTTACACCTCTTTCGAGAGGCTCTCCCTCGCGCTCTAGCCGTTTCAAACTCCAGTGGAGAGAATTTACACGGAATGATTGAAATTCCTAAGGCGCGTGATTTTGACAGTTTCAAACTCCAGTGGAGGAAATTTACACAGCGCTAGAAATTCTATTTTTCCAGGCTATGAATATTAAAGTTTATATTCTTACCCCTTAAATTTAGATAAGCGGCAAAGGCGGTTTAAAATGAAACGCCGCATTTGCGGTGTTTTGCAAATCTTAGCCAAAGCTTTATCTGTGTATTTATAAAATTCCGATTAAAATCGATAGCGTGATTTAACGACGCAAAAGCCGCCGCCGTTTCGGCGTGCTATCATTCCGCCTCGCACCATCTAGCTAGCTTACTGACGCCGACGAACCGACAACTCGGCACCGACAAACTTTGACACACGTTCAATCGCATCCCGCTTGCCGCACTGCCGTACCCGCAATCGCAGCACCCATAAATTTTGCCGCATTGCTGCGCCGGCAACCGCAATACTATCTTAAATTTACTGCTTTGCCGTGCCGTCTCGCTCTTAAAATTTACTTTCCGTAGCCAAGGTGTGCTGGATAACACGACGTCGGTATTTTTGTCTTGCTCTAAATTTACCTTCCGTCGCGCCGCTAAATTTAGCCGCGTCGCAAGCTGCGTTTTCTAAAGTAACTATAAACCCAAGCCCCAAGCAATAAAACCGCCGCGAGGCAATACATATAAAAGGCCGCGCCGTTTTCATACTCCACGTCCTGCGCGCTAAAGA
>CAUUQJ010000266.1:0-2652 GCA_963547085.1 uncultured Campylobacter sp.
CGCCGATCGGCGCCGAGGATCTAGCGGATATCAAGATCGGCGACGTGATCTACCTCAGCGGCCACATCGTCACCTGCCGCGACGTACCGCACAGACGCGTCGTAGAGGAGGGCCGCGAGCTGCCGCTAGATATCAGAGGCGGCGCGATCCTGCACGCGGGGCCGATCATTAGAAAAACGGGCGATAAAAGCTTTGAGATGGTCTCCGTGGGGCCGACTACTAGCATGCGGATGGAGAAATTCGAGCGCGAGTTTATCGCTAAAACGGGCGTGCGCCTGATAGTGGGCAAAGGCGGCATGGGCGAAGGCACGATGAGCGGCTGCAAGGAGTTTGGCGCGATACACTGCGTATTTCCCGCCGGCTGCGCGGTGGTCGCCGCGACGCAGGTCGAGGAGATCGAGAGCGCGGACTGGACGGAGCTTGGGATGCCCGAGACGCTGTGGAAGTGCCGCGTGAAGGAGTTTGGCCCGCTCATCGTCTCCATAGACGCGCACGGAAATAATCTTTTCGAGCAGAACAAGGTCAAATTTAACGAGAAAAAAGACGCGGCGCTAGCTGAAATTTTACCGCAGGTCGGGTTTATAAAGTAGTTAAATTTCGGCGGCTCGGGTTTTAAATTCTGCGCCTTAAATTCTTACGCCCTGCCACTAAATTTTAAAATTTAGCGCCCTAACGAGGGGCAAATTTTAAGGGGCTTTGGGCGGATAGCGCGTGTGCGGATGATGAATAAAATAGCCAGCAGGGCTAAGCGCGAGATTAAATTTATCTGCAAAATTTAACTAATCGCTAGGGATAAATTTTAAAAATTTAGACCCGCAAAGCCGCCCTTTTAAAGCGCCAACTAAAAGCGCGCGCTAATCTCGCCGAAGCTCTTTCGCAAATTTAGCCTACGCGCTATTTTTCTGCGCAAATTTCACGCTTGCGTAGAGGTAGCTTGCAAGCCCTAGCGCGCCCAGTATCGCGCCTGCCTCGCCTATGTGCTCGAGTCCGAACCTCGTTGCGATTTGATGTCCTAAAAGCGCTCCACCGCCGATGCCTACGTTATATATCGCCGAGTAGATCGATATCGCGACATCGGTAGCATCGGGAGCCAGCGCCAAAACCCTAATCTGCAAACAAAGCCCAAAGCCGAAAATCCCCACTCCCCAGACGAAAGCTGCAAGCAGCAGCGCTACGTCATTTGCGACAAAAGCTTTTAACATCAGCACCGAGGCCAGGATAAATAGGATTGAGCAGATCAAAAAGGCGTTCGCAAATGAGCGGTAAAGCTTTGAAAAAAGCATGCTAGCGGCGATTCCCGAAGCGCCGAATGCAAGCAGGACGTAGGTTACGAAGTGATCGCCCGCAGGGTTAAATTTCGCCACGAAGGGCTCGACATAGCTGTAGGTCGTAAAATGCGCGCCTACGATCAAAAACGTCAGCAGATACAAAGCAAGCAGCATCGGGCGCCTTGCAAGCATCGGTAGGCTCGCAAGAGAGCCCGCGCGGCGACTCGGTAAAAACGGTAAAATTTTCCAAAGAAACAGCGCCTCCACCGCCGCAAGCGCGCCGATTGCAAAAAACGTAATCCTCCAGCCGAAAAGCTCGCCGACAACGCGCCCCAAAGGAAGTCCCAAAACCATCGCCAGCGAAGTGCCCAAAGCCAGCATGCCGATGGCCTGAGAGCCTTTGTTTATCGGCGCTACGCGCACGACGAGCGATGAGGTGATCGACCAAAAGATCGCGTGCGAAATCGCGATGCCAAGGCGCGCGATTACCAAAACGGCAAAATTCCACGCTACCGCCGCCAAGACGTGGCTTAGCGTAAATAGCACGAAAAGCCGCAAAAGCAGCCTCTTGCGCTCGAGCTTCGAGGTTAGCAGCATTAGCGGCAGCGAGAGGATGCTCACCGCCCACGCGTAGATCGTGATGATTAGCCCCGTGCTCGTAACATCCATGCTAAAATCCGCCGCGATGTCGCTTAGCAGCGCCACGGGGATAAATTCAGTCGTGTTAAAAATAAAGGCGGCAAACGCCAGCGCGATAACTCTCGTATAAGCGATTTTATGGACGTTCATCGGTTTTCCTTTGGGCTTTTAAATTTGGCTTTAAGTTTAGCGCATTTAGCGGTTTTTAGCTTTTCGAGTTCTGCTCAGAATTTTAAAATTTTAAATTCCGCGCCGTATATATGTGCCACGCCTTGGGCTAAATTTCAAGCGGGAATTATAGCCAAATTTATCCTCCGCGCAGCTTGCGGAAATAGAATTTACGCTCAAAACGCAAAGTCGCGTGTGGTAAAATTCACGTAGCGATCAATCAATGAAAATTTAAAATGAAATTTGCGCTGCGCTCGGCAGGTGGCAATAAAATTTCTTGTATTTGGCAGAATGCGCTGAAATTTTATGTACCGCGATGTTGCAAGTCATAAATAAAAATTCGCTACGTTGAGCTTGGATGCGTATAGCGGTTAAGGCTTTGTTAGTGGCTAAATTTATTATCCAGTCTTATTGCGATATGAGGTCTTTTTATCTTGTGGCAAGTGCATTTTTAAATTTCTTAATTTTCGCGCATTCCCGTCATTTGATATTTAGGTTAGAATTTCGAGTCAGACAGCTAAATTTGCATTTAATCTCTACCGCTGCTCGCGATCTGCGCTTAAAGTACGCAAAATTT
>CAUUQJ010000267.1:0-2616 GCA_963547085.1 uncultured Campylobacter sp.
AAGCGCTAAAGAGGCTGGTTTACAGCTCGAAAAATTTAGGGCTTGACTCCTCGCCTTATGAATCTGCGCTAGCCAAATTACAGGGCAAAGCAAGCGATAGCAGCACGAATTCTAAAAAGCTCAAAGATGAAAACGCAAAAAATTCCAAAAGCTCGGACGAGAAAAACGCTTCAAATTTAGCGCATAGCCCCAAAGCCTCCGCCTCCAAAAATTCTAAAAATTCAAAAAATTCCACTTCCAAAAATCTCAAAAATACGCGCGCGCCAGAAGAAGCCGATCTAAGCTCGCTATCTAGTGAGGATTTGGAATTCTTACGCTCGACTAGGCCCCGCGGCGCAGACGACGCACAAAATTTAACAGACGATGCGCGTAGTAGCGACTCAAGCGAAAATCCCGCAGTAGCCGACGACTCCTTACAAGCGCAGAATTCCGCAGGTAGCGCTGCGACAGAGCGACTAGATTCTGAGCTTCGCAAAAGCAGCGTAAAAAAATCCGCCCCCGATGCTAGACTCGCTCTAGCATCGCTGCGCGGCGATGGGGATGAGATCGTGCTTGAGTTTAACCGCGATCTAAAGCGCGGCGATTATAAAGATTTTACGATCGCAAGCAGCGATAATTTTCGCTTCGTGATTGATTTTAGCGCGCGGCAAAAGTCGCAAAAAACGCGGCTTAAAGATAGCTTCGTTAGCGATGTACGCGTCTCGCAATACAACGATAAGACCGTGCGCATCGTACTTAGCGACCCGAAAGAATTCAACGCAAACGTAGAAATTAACGGCAATATGATGATTTTAAGTACGGCTGAAGGCTTAAAAGCCGCAAAATCCGCGCGCGCAGAAAAAAACAAGGATCAAAAATCAAGGCGCAAGCGCGAACGCGAGCAAGATAGCGAGCCGCAAATCAGCACGATAGATGATTCGCAAGGTGCCAAAACCGCGTCCGTAGCCGCCGGTAAAATTTACAAATCCACTAAGGGCAAACTCATCGTAATCGATCCGGGTCACGGCGGCAGCGATTCTGGCGCGGTCGGAAACGGGCTGAAGGAAAAAAACGTCGTGCTAGCCACATCCAAAAAGCTCGGTGCACTGCTTACCAAGCGCGGCTACAAGGTGCTTTATACGCGCAGCACCGACGTGTTTATAAATTTAAGGTCGCGTACCGCTTTCGCCGCTAAAAAAAACGCCGATATGTTTATTTCGATCCACGCAAATGCCGCTCCTAACGCTAGCTCAGCACTTAAAATGAGCGGCGTGGAGACCTTTTTCTTAAGCCCGGCTAGAAGCGAACGCAGCAAAAACGCCGCCGCGCTCGAAAATAGGGGCGATTTGGAGGATATGAACACCTTCTCGAAGCAGACCTTCCTAAATTTCTTAAATCGCGAGAAGATAATATCCTCAAACAAGCTTGCCATCGATATTCAAAGCTATATGCTAAGCTCGGTCAAAAAGAGCTTTTCAAGCAGAGACGGAGGCGTGCGCGAGGCGCCATTTTGGGTGTTGGTGGGCGCTACGATGCCCGCGGTGCTCGTGGAGATGGGCTACATCACGCACCCGCAGGAAGGTAAAAATTTAGGCAAAAGCGCCTATCAAGACCGCATCGCTCAGGGTATCGCAAACGGCGTGGATGCGTACTTTCAGAAAAACAAGTGATAAAATTTTATGCGCCGCGCATTTTGCGAGCTAGATGAAATTTTATTTTGGCGCCAAGATTTGCTCCGCGGATATAGTTTGGCGAGCGGCACAGATCTTGCGTATAAACAGAGCGCGGAGGCGGTAAATTTAAAATTTTAAAGCCCGCCGCGCTAAATTTAAAGCAAAACGTGCGGCGCTTGGGCGCAAAATTCGCTCGCGTGCAAATATTTACTACGGTCAGGTAAATTTTTTACGGAGCGTCTTGCGGCGCCACGAGCTAGGGACGCATACGGCTTAGACGCGGAATTTTAACGCGGCTCGGCGTAAAATTTTAAAGCACGGACTTGGCACCACTTGCTCAGCATAGTGCGACTGGCGGTAAAATTTACCGACAGAATCGCATTTAAGCCGCGCGAAAATAGCGATTTTGTCGCACTAACGCAAGTCGTGTTTCAAACCGCGTCCGCGCAATTAGGATTGCGCTTTAAGTTATGAGCGTGTGTATCGCTCAAGTCACGCTTAACGGCGCAGTGGCGTCCTGAAATTTTGCGCTATGCCCGCAGGACGCGCGATATTTGCGTAATGCTGCGAACGCGGCAGTTACAGCGTGCCGATGCCTGCGCTGTATATGCATTAAAGGTGCGGCTGAATCGTAAATTTAAAGATAAATTTAAAAGGTCCAAAATGAAAAAAATCGTATTTTTGATCCTGCTTTTCGCCGCCGTTGCGCTCGCGCTCTACGTCACTTCGCGCGTCAATCCAAATCTTTTCGCCGAAATCAAAATCCTAGGCGCGCTGCTAAACGCCACGATATTCGGCGTCGCGCTCATCGCCTTAGCGATCGGCGAAAAGGAGCTCGTGCGCTTCCCGTTTCTTACCGCCTCGCTACTGGCGCTGTTTTCGGGGTTAGTGGAGGGCGTGCTGCTCTTTGAAAACCGCTACTACATCGCGATCACGGCGATAGCGTTCGTCGCCTTCGTCTTTT
>CAUUQJ010000268.1:0-2574 GCA_963547085.1 uncultured Campylobacter sp.
AGGCTCGCCTTTTACGGCGTGGATGTTGCCCGCCTCATCGACGTTTACGCTAAAACCCTGAGAGAGCGCAAAATCCGCTAAAAACTCCCTCATCTTCTCCGTTTCGCAGCTACAGTGCGGTATCTCGCACAGCTTCTTAAAATCGTTCATAACCTCGTTTTTTTGCATGTTTGCTCCTTTTGAATTTATTATATCCGCGCGTTATTGCGACACGCCCGTTGAATTTAAAAGCAACCGCACTCGCTTAAGCGCTTGCGAAATTCTGCTAAATTTAAATGCGACCGCGCCGACATAGCGCTTCCGCAAAATACGCGCAGAATTTCAATCGCGCTAGCTTACGCTGCAGGCAAGCCGCGCAAAATGAAATTTTACGCAAATCGCAGGAATTTTACCGAAATTTAGCAAGAATTTTATTTAAAATTTAGTCAGAATTTTGCCGGGGATTTTTATTTTACGATTACGCCTTCATAGCCCGTTTTAGCGATCGCCTCAAGCATCGCGGTTTCGTTAGCGTCATCCTTTGCCGCGACGGTTGCGGTTTTGCTCTGCTGCGAAACCTTCGCGCTTATCACGCCTGGCGTTTGCAAAAGCGCCTTTCGCACGATCGTAGTGCAGAGCGGGCAGTGGATTTTTTCCACGTAAATTTTAACCTCTTTGTCGGCAAAAAGCGCCGTAAATCCAAGCATCAAAAACAAAATTTTACGCATAAAGCCCTCCTAAAATTTCAGGATATGTAAGCATAAAGGCAAGCAAGGCTCCTAAGAGCGCATAGATCAGAATCCATTTTTTGCGCCCGCTTTGCAGCGAGCATGTGCGCGGTCTTTTGAAAAAGAAAAATGCAGAAAGCGCGAAGCAAAAAAGCGCTAACGCAGAAAGTGGTGCACGGTAGTCACCGAAAGCCTCTGCGCCTGAAAAAATGGAAAAGCTCGCGCCGAAAATCAAAAATAAAAGCGCGGGTAGGCAACAAAACGTCGCGGCAATCGCGCTAAAAATAGCGGCAAACATCAGCCACAGACTGCGCGTGCTGAAGCGATTTTTGCCAGGATTTTCTCGTTTTTGCGCCAAGGTTTCTTGCGCGGGATTTTCTAGTTCGGTTTTCAAATTTTGCCTTTAAGTATAATCTTGATAATCTTGTCGCACCCTCGTCGGCTTTTGGCGTAGAATTTTATCTGCAAATTTTACCGCTACCAAATTTCGCACAGAGTGGCAAAGAGGCGAAATTTTAAATTCCGTAAGCCGTAAATTTTAAAATTTCGCGCCGAAAAATTTCAAAATTTTGCTCGCTTTAAAATTTCAAAATTTCGCCGCCATGTCGCTCACGAAATTTTAAAAAATTTTAAAATTCCACGCCAAATAAGGCACGGAATTTTTTTCCAATGCAGACGCGGCGACACGCAAATTAGGCGCACTTTTACACATCCGCCCAAAGTCATCTAGCGGGAAGCCTCTCTTGTATACCTACTCAAAAAGCTCAAGTAGTTCGACGTGCCGCATAGCAAAGCGCGAGCCGCTACAACTCTTTCGATCTGTAATCGTAGCTGAAATCTTTCGGCGAGTAGTAATTAAGCGTGTTGCCGTCCACCTCGCCGTAAGGATAGCCGAAATTATTGATCGGGAACTGCGCCGGACGTGGGCTTAGCGTGAAGTCTCTGCCGTAGTTAAAGCCGATCCAGCACATCTCCCAGTTGCCGAATAAATACTCGCGAATTTTAGCAAGCTTGCTGTCGTCATTGCTTAGCTTCTCGCCTAGGCGCACCTTTGTAACGTCCGCGGGATCGACGGGGATCCAGCCGTAGCCTTTTAGATAAAACTCCGCCCTGCAGTGCTGCGCGCCTGAGATATGGCTGACGCCGTCTTTAGGCGCGGCGCCCATTTGAGAGCTAAATCTCGACGCGCCGACGCGGATGCCAAACATCTCTCTTGCGGCGATGCCCTGCGCGCGGCAAAGTGCGACGAAAACGCTATTTATGTCGGTGCATTTACCACTTAACTTGCCGCTGCTTAAAATTTGCTTCACGTCCCCTAGCCCGCAACCTAGCACGCTGTTATCGCGCTGCATAGTGTTCGCCACCCACATATAAATCGCGCGTGCCTTTTCCAGATCACCCTTGATGCCGCCTGCGATCTCGTCTGATTTTTGCTTGACGACGCCGTCGATTTGAATCTGCGTGCTAGGCTCCAAAAACTTCGCTACCTCTGGGTTAAGCTTTTCGTTCGGATTAAATTTTACCTTGCTAAAGTCGGTATTTCGCTCAAAGGTCTCGACGCTAAATTTAATGTTTAGCGTGGGCTTTGCCACCCCGACGTAGCCGGCATAGAGCGTCGGAATTTCGCCGTAGTCCACGGACGGATCGTTGAAATTGCCGTCAAATTTTATGTCACTTACCTTTTGATACTCCGTGATAAGAGGAAGCGGTATCCAAAGCCGAGTCTGCTTGCCCTTCTCTAAAATTTCGTGATTTAGCGATAGCCCGAAAGTTCTCTTTTTGCCAATGGCTTTTTCCCCACCCAAAATGGTACTCGGAGTTGCCATAACGGCGCCTAAAATCGCAGTGTTTCTTAAAAAATCGCGTC
>CAUUQJ010000269.1:0-2573 GCA_963547085.1 uncultured Campylobacter sp.
AAATTTACGCCTTTGCCACTAAGCGATTTTTAAAAGCTCTCAAGCTAAAATTTATTCCGATTTAAGATCAAATTTAAACCGGTCGGCGAAAATTCCAAAGGAGCCTAGCGTGAAAAGATTGATAAATTTCCTCGGGCGCATTTGCACGGACCTGCTTGCAGGCAGAGCGCTACTGCATCCTATCCTGCTTACGGTCGCTTTTTTAGCGATGAAATTCGGCGCGCTATATGTCATAGATGAAAAAATTTTAGGAAGCGGCTATGATTTTGGGATATTTGGAGAATTCGCTTATTACATATTTTTTGATTTTGTCGCAGGTGCCTATTTTATAGCTCTTTGCGCGCATATAATTTATGCTTCGCCCGAAGTCAAATCGCTTAAAATTTTACGTAAAATTTTACTCGCGATAATCTTGGCATCTTGCGCGCTGGGTTATTTTGCTTCGGACGTAAACTACCAAAAACTAGGCGTCCTTGAGGCCTTTTTAATTGCCTCGCTAATTTGCATTTGCATCTATTTGGTCGCAACCGAAATATCAAACGACCGCTCAAACGCGGTATTTTGGGGTTTTGCTTATGTTCTTAACTACATAGGTGCCTTATTCGTAATATTTCATGCGCAAGCCGCCGAAGTCGTAGCCGTCATTTTAATAATCCTTTGTCCGCTAGCGTGGGCGTTTTATTTCAAATACGAATTTCAAAAATCGCTCGCGAAATACGTCGCAAGCAGTGATGAAATTTTAAATAGTGCAAGCAGTGATGAAATTTCAGAGAGCAAAGCGCGCACGGAGAGTTAAATTTACAAAATTCCACCGCAAATGGCTAAATTTATGAAATTTCGCCAGGGTCAAATTTTAAAATTTCCCGCGCGACGCTTTTATTCATTTATATCCTCGATCACGGCCTCCACGAAACGGGCCGTATCAATTAGCCTAAAACCCCATATTTTGGGATCTGCCGTGATTTTATTATAAAAATCTTCCAATTCTTTCGCGGGAGATAATTCGCCCAATTTAAACGGGGCAAATTTTACCTTACCGATCTTTTTTAGATAAGGCAGCAGCTCCTTTAAATCCTTATGATTAAACCAGCGGTCCGCTCTAAGGAAGCCGCCGTTTTTCGAGCTCGCGATCTTGCTTTTTAAAAAATCATCCATTCCGGGCGGCTCTTTTTGCAGCAATCTGGTGCAGGCTAGGTGGTACTCGAGCTTCCTGGGCGCTTGATCTACTGCCGAGACAAAGCAAACGCCGTATCCCTGCTGCATCTGGATAGACAAAACGTCGCCCTCCTCAAAATACGGCATTTTTTGCTTCGAAATTTTGGGCCGTTTAAGCGGTCTAGGGTTTTCGCTTTTTAGCTGAAGCGCTAATTTATCAAGCGCTTTTTGACGGCTCTTTTGAGATTTTTCAAAGACCTTATTCCACATCCCGCTTGCGCCGCCTTTTATGATAGCAAGGGCTTTTTCGCGGATTTCGTCGTTTAAAAAACCGATCTTCCAAAGCGAATACGCCAGAGCCGTCCAATAAATCTCGCTATAAAGCTCATCGGTGCAGAAATTTTCCGCCTGATTTAGAACCTCCCGCAGTATCGTTTCAACATTTTCGCCGTCCTTGTATCGCTCGGTGATAGTCAAATATATATCGTATCCGTCGTCGCTATCGATAATTTTTACTCCGTCTATCGCCATTTTTTCTCCTTTATTTTGATCTCTTTTGCCGATTTCGCTAAGCCGAATTTTATCAAAATTTGAGCGCCTGAAAGACAAATTGCCATTGGAATTTCGCTTTAACGGCGGCGAGCCTTGCTTATAAATACAGCGCCGCCCAGTTTATAAAATTTAACTAGCTCGAAATTTGAATGAATTTTTAAAATTTCACTCGCAAGAGCGGCTATCTACCAAATTCAGGCTTTCAGACATTCTTAAATTTTAAGCTTTTCTTTTGGGGGCGGAAGGGGTTCTACTTACGAAGCGTCGCCTTCCTTTGCTTCGGCACTACCTCGCAACTGCAAGCAGACCCGCCAAATCCTCACAATCCCGTTAAGCATTAGCAGCGATTACGCCGATCTATCGTCTTTGTTAAGGGAGAAGGGGCTTAAATTACGAGGTCGCTCCCTTCCCCCTTAACAATCCTCCATCCCCGACGACGTTAGAGGTGGCGATGCTTTGTTAACGCAACATCGCTGAGTTAAATTTAATAAATTTGCTTTAGATTTGAATATAAAATTCTAAAGCAAAGCGCCCAAGATAAGGCGCAGTATTTTTGCGTTTAGACGAGGCAGAAATGAGCCGAATGAAGGAGCGTATATATAAATACGTGACTGAAATTCGGCGAAATTTCTAACGAAGTATAAACCAAAAAGACAAGCCTTAAAATCGCAAAATTTAACCCGAAATTTCCTTCCGCCAGTTTTTACCCCACACGGCATACGCCGCACTCTCTTTCTCGTGCTCGCTCAGCCCCGAGATCGCGCGCGCAAACAGAGCTTTGTTCGCGGGCCCCTTCATTAGCGCCTTTAAGCTTTTGTAAATTTTATCCTCCTGATATGACAGCAGCCCCGCGACGATCACTTCTA
>CAUUQJ010000270.1:0-2572 GCA_963547085.1 uncultured Campylobacter sp.
AAAGAAAAAACCGGCAGCGAATTCCTACCCGTCTGCTTCCACCGCGTCGTTAGCATTAGCGCCGTGATGGCGGACGGATTCGGCAGATTTTTGCGCGTCTCGACGCTTGATGGCGAGAATGAGCGCGATAAAATCGCAAAATTCCTAGCCTTCATCGAGGATTTTAATCCGCGGCTAGTGAGCTTCAACGGGCGCGGGTTCGATCTGCCGATGATTATGGCGCGCGCGATGTGCTATGATTTAAGCGCCGCGGCGTATTTTGAGACGAACGATCGCGATAACAACAAGAGCAAATGGGAAAACTACCGCAGCCGCTACGACGGGCGGTTTCATCTGGATCTGCTCGATCACATCAGCGATTTTGGCGCTGTTCGCGGGCTCAAGCTCGATCATATCTGCGCTAGCGTGGGCCTTCCCGGCAAATACGATGTGCACGGCGATCAGGTCCTGCAGTTGTATTACGCAGGCGAGCAGGCCAAGATCGACGAGTACTGCAGATCCGACGTACTCAACACCTACTGGCTGTTTTTGAAATACGAGCTTTTGCGCGGTAAGATCACCAAGGATGACTATCTGAATTACATCGCAGTGATGGGCGAATTTTTGCAAAAAGAGTGCGCGGGCATGAGCTATACGCCCGTTTTTTGCGACTTTATAGAAAGGGAGTTAGCGGCATATGCGAAGTGAAATTTTTAAAATTTTAAAAAGTGCTGTTTTGGGTGCGCTGTTTTTGCTCTGCGGCGCGGCTGCGGACGAGGCTAAATTTAAACCGATGCTGCTTAAAGAATACGTCCCGGGCATGAATATCACGGGCTGGGTGATTAGCGAGAAGCTAGACGGCGTGCGCGCGATCTGGGACGGCAAAAATCTGCGCTCCAGACGCGGCAAGATCATAAACGCCCCTGAGGGCTGGAGTGCGGGCTTTCCGCCGTTTTTCGTCGACGGCGAGCTATACACTGCGCGCGGAGAGTTTGAGCAGCTTGTCTCGATAGTATCGGCAAGTGTGCCCGATGAGCGGTGGAGCAGGGTGAAATTTTACGCGTTTGATCTGCCGAAGGAGCAGAAAAACCTAAGCGCGAAGATGGAAATTTTAAGAAATTTTATCGCCTCAAGCGGCGCGCAAAATTTGCTTATCGTGCAGCAAACTCCGGTAAGCACGCATGCCGATGTGCAGGCGTATTTTGATCGCGTCATCGCAGCAGGTGGCGAGGGGGTCGTGCTGCGCGATCCCAACGCGCTTTATGAGAGCGGGCGCAGCGATAAAATTTTAAAATACAAAAAGACGCACGATAGCGATTGCAAGGTCGTAAAAATCAACCCGGGCTACGGCAAAAACGAGGGCAAGATGGGCTCGCTTAGCTGCGTGGATCTACGTAGCGGGGCGAAATTTAAAGTAGGCACGGGCTTTAGCGACGAGATGCGGGCAAATCCGCCTAAAGTAGGCACGATCATCACCTATCAATACCAAAACCTAACCCGCGAGAAAAAGCCGCGCTTTCCCGTATTTTTGCGCGTGCGACCAGCGATTTAATCTAAGGGGCTATAATCGCGTACTTTGATAAATTTGATCCGAAGGAGAATAGATGAAAATTTTAATTACAGGCGGCGCGGGATACATCGGTAGCCACGTCGCAAAGGCGCTTTTAGAAGCGAACCGCCACGACGTCGTCATACTGGATAATCTTTGCAAAGGCTCGATGCGAGCGATCGAGGCGCTTCGCAAGATAGGCGAGTTTGAGTTCGTGCAGGAAAGCCTAGAAAACACTCCCGCAATCGAGAAGCTTTTTAAGCGCGAGAAGTTTGATGCGATCATTCACTTTGCGGCGTTTATCGAGGTTTTTGAAAGCACGCAAAATCCGCTAAAATACTATCTAAACAACACCGCCAACGCGATGAATTTGATCGCGCTTGCGAACAAATACGGCGTGAAAGACTTTATCTTTAGCTCCACTGCGGCGACCTACGGCGAGCCGGACATCCCGCAAGTAAGCGAGGAAACTCCGCAAAATCCGATCAATCCGTACGGCAGAAGCAAGCTGATGGTCGAGTGGGTGCTAAAAGACGCGGCTGTGGCAAATCCGAATTTTAAATATGGAATTTTGCGCTACTTCAACGTTGCGGGTGCGGCTAGCGACGGCACGATCGGGCAAAACTATCCGAACGCGACGCATCTAATTAAGGTAGCGACCCAAACGATCGTTGGCAAGCGCGATAAGATGAGCATTTTCGGTGATGATTACGACACCAAGGACGGCACCTGCATACGCGACTACATCCACGTAGAGGATCTAGCAAGCGCGCATCTGGCGGTACTTGATTATCTGCAAAGCAACGACAGCGCGGTCTTTAACGTAGGCTACGGCACGGGCTTTAGCGTAAAAGAGGTCGTTAATGAAGCTAAAAAAGTAAGCGGCGTGGATTTTAAAGTGGAAATCGCTCCGCGCAGAGCGGGGGATCCTGCCTGCCTCATCTCAAATGCGGATAAAATTCGCACCAAAACCTCTTGGCATCCCGAGCACGAGAGCCTGGATGAGATCATCCTAAGCGCGCTTAATTGGGAAAAGAAGCTCTA
>CAUUQJ010000271.1:0-2563 GCA_963547085.1 uncultured Campylobacter sp.
CGCTAGATCTATCCGCGACCCTGCACCAGCGGGACGAATTCGCAGGCGCCGAGTTCCTCTTCTTTGATCTCGCTCGGCGAAATTTTACTAAATCTAACGATCTTTTGCGAGCCGCCTCTATTCATCGGGGCGACCAAAATTCCGCCGATCGCCAGCTGTGCAAACAGCCGCTCGTCGATCCTCTCGGCGCATGCGGAGAGCAAGATCCTATTGAAGGGGGCGAAATTTTTCCACCCGGCGTTTCCGTCGTCGTGGCGCAAGCTGATGTTTGAAATCCCGAGATTTGCAAAGTGCCTTTTTGCCTCGCCTACCAGCCGCTCGACGCGCTCGACGGCAAAGACGCGGTGAACCATCCTGCTTAAAATCGCCGCTTGATAGCCGCTGCCGCAGCCGATCTCTAAAATTTTCTCGACCTTCGGATCCACGTTTAGCGCCATCGTCATGCGCGCGACCGTCAGCGGCGAGCTGATCCACTGGCTGGCCAAAATGGGCTGCGCGTTGAGGCTGAAAGCGTGCGCGCCAAGCGGGGCAAACTCGCTTCTAGCGACGCTGCAAAACGCCTCAAAAAGCGCAGGATTTAAGCTAACCTGCTCGGCGATGTCGTTCGCCATCTTTTCGCAGCGAAGCCGCTCTAGCGAGACCATAGCGCGCTCCCGCCCGACCAGACGTTAAATTTAAAGCCGCGAAAGCTTCTGCTCTGATTAAGTCCGAGGTCGATAAAATTTTTAAAAATGCCGTCCGAGCGCTCAGCCCGCGATGCGGCAAAGCAAAATTTCAAACCGCAAAATCCGCTAAAAATCATCGAAACTCAAACTTCCTTTGCTGTAGTTCGTAACCTTGCTCTCGAAAAAGTTGCTCTTTTGATCGTTAAATTTAGAAAAATCATCGACCCATTTTATCGGATGTTTCGCGCCGTATCGCCTCTCAAGTCCGATGGCAAGCAGGCGCTGATCGACTAGGTAGTGGATGTATTCTTCGATGATGTCGTCCGTAAAGCCCATGATTTGATTATCCGTGATGTATTTGCCCCAATCGATCTCTAAGTTTCCCGCCGTCTCGAACATCTCGTAAATTTTATCCACGTTGCGTTTGTTAAACAGATCGACGCGCTCCTTGCGAACGGAATTTATCATGTTTTGAAAGAGTAGCAGATGCGTGATCTCGTCGCGCTGTATGAAGCGGATCATCTGCGCGCTGCCTAGCATTTTGCCCGCGCGAGCAAGCGCATAGATCGACGTAAAGCCGCTGTAGAAGTAGATCCCTTCTAAAATTTGATTTGCCACCATCGCGAGCAGCAGCTTATCGTCGCTAACCTCGCCCGCGAGCTCCTCATAGACGCTTGAGATGTAGTCGTTTTTCCTACGAAGCATATCGTCATGCTTCTCCATCTCGTAAATGAGATCGGTATTTTCGCAGATCGCCTCGACCATGACGGCGTAGGATTTGCTGTGGTTGGCCTCCTCGTAGGCTTGGCGTGCAAGCACGGCGTTGATCTCAGGAGCCGTGATGTAGGGGTTGATATTATCGGCGAGATTGTTGGTCTGAAAGCTATCCATCGATATCAGCTGGCTCCACACGAGATCGTACATCCGCTTCTCGGCGCTTGTGAGATTGAAGTTATAATCGCGCACGTCGTCGGTGGTATCGACCTCTTTAGGAAACCAGGTGTTGGCCTCCATCAGATCCCAAAGTTTCAGCGCCCATTGATATTTCGCCTTGGTAAAATTTAAAATACCCTGCGGATTGCCGCCGAAGACCTTGCGATCGGTAAGCGTCTCGTCGGAGAAGGGGTTGTAGATTTTTTTCCTATCCATTTTTTGCCTTTTTAAAAATTTCGGCGTATTTTAGCCAAAGCAAGCTAAATTTACCTTTTGTTTTGAAGCGGCAATGGCTACTCGGCGTGAAATTTTACGGGGATCTAAATCTGCGCGGTATAAAATTTAAAGCTCTTGATAAACATAGAATTTTACGCCGCAAGCGGAGCGGAATTTAAACATAGCAAGCGATAGCAAGGTAAATTTTAAAGCTTCCCGTAAGGCGAAATTTTATCAAGGCACAATACGCACGGACAATACGCGCCAGATAAATTTCGTCGCGCTCATCACGGCAAGACGCGCGACAGCGTAAATTTAATCAAAATTTCGAAGTTCGATCTTTAGATCGGTGCGGATTTTGCTCGGATCAAAGCTTGCAAGCGGCGCGCCTAAATTGCCGAAATTATCGCCTGTAGGCAGGAAGTTTTGCAGATAATAGACGCCGCGGTAGCCCTCGCTCCATAAAATTTGTGCCATCTGCTCGATCTTTGCTTCGTTTAAAAAATCCGCATGCACGGTCGTGCGCACCTCAAATTTAAAATTTCGCCGCAGCAAAAGCCTAAGAGTTTGTAGAAATTTATCATATAAACTTGATTTCGTGATGAGTTCAAAATCCTGCCGCGGCGCCTTAAAATCAAGCGCGATATAATCGATCAGCCCTAAGTTTAGCGCCTCTTCGATTTTTTGCGGATTCGAGCCGTTGGTATCAACCTTGAGCAAAAAGCCGCGCCGCTTAACTTCGTGCGCCA
>CAUUQJ010000272.1:0-2545 GCA_963547085.1 uncultured Campylobacter sp.
TGCCGCAGCAGGGATCGCCGCGAATACCGCTATAAACGCAAATAACGAAATTTTAAGATAGAATTTTTTCATTAGCACTCCTTATTTTAAGCGGCGATTATATTTAAAAATTTTTAGTTGGCTCTTAAATTTAAGGAGTGCGGCGGCATTATAAGTGTGCCATAATCCCACCCGCCTGTGCGCATGGATAAAATTTTAAAATTTAGCCGTGCACTGCGCACAAAAATTTCATAATCTATCGCTAAATTTTACTCGCAAGTGGTCTAAGTTGCGCAGGCATAATCCGCTGCCCTACTTCTCGTCTAAATTTAAAATTTCACTCGAAATTTCATCTATCGTCGCGTTGAAATCCTCCGCCAGCGCGCGCTTTAGCTCCTCTTTCGCCGCCATCATATCGCGCACGATCGCAGCTTCAAACTCCTCTCGATTAAGCGCCTCGTCGCCCTTGGCAAACGCAAAATCCAGCCCAAACCACGTAGCCACGGCAAACGCAGGCACGCACACCACCGCGCCCGGGCCGCACACGAGCCCAGCACTACCGCTAGTCGCGCTGGCGCCTGCTTTGGTAAGGGTTTTCGCGCCCGTCTTGGCCGCAGTTTTAGCAAGGCTCTTGCTTATCAGCTTTGCGCCCAGCACGCCGCCCAGCGCCCCCAGCCCCGTTCCGCTCGCGCGATACGCCTTGCTTTTTAGGCTGAAGCTCTGCGTGACGTTGAGATCGATTTTCGCGCCGTATTTTTTAAGCGTAAAATTTAGCGAGCTCTCATAATTTTTGACGTTCGCCGCAGCTATTTTAGCGATGTTTTCGCCAAAATCTTTCGGGAAGCTTTCGCTCACGAAGAGCGCAAATTTCTCATTCAGATACGCCCCCGCGTCATCGTCCCACACGCCGTGCCACAGCACCAGATAATCGCTCAGAAATGAGTAATTAAAATCCGCCATTTTCTGCGCGCTGAGCCTCGCGCCCTCGTCGTAAACGGCGTCGATGTAGCTATTCAGCGCAGATGCGGCGTTTGCCTCCGCGGCGAAGCGCGTAGCGTTTAGCTCGCCTCTTAGAACGTCCGCCTCGCGCGCGCTTAAGATCAGCCGCTCGCCGCTTTGCAATACGATCTGCACGCTCGTCTCGACCGCGCTTTTAGGATGTGCGCCCTCCGCTCCGCTGCCTGCCGTGCGCGTCTGCGCGGCGCAGATCAAACACAGCGTGACGTAAGCAAGCGCGAATATCGTGCCGCTAAAGCGCCCTATTTTGGGCACGGCTGCGGCTCGCGGCGTAAAAAGCACGAAGGCGCAAAGATGCAAGATCGCGCAGTAAAAGACGAAATCTCCCGCGCAGATCAGAAACAAAAGAGCGATTTTTAGCGCGCTAGGGCTCTGCGACAGCGCCAGCTCAAACAGCGCGTTTTTGTAAAATTTCAAAGCGTAAATTTCATTTAGCAGAGCGGATTTGAAGTGTACTTGCGGCGCGGTAGATTTTAAAATTTCAAAAATTTCAGCTACCGATGCGGAGCTTGGCGCGGAATTTTCAGCCAAATTATCGGCGGACGCGTTCGGCGTGGCGGGAGTTGGAGCTAAATTTAAATTTTGCACTGCGGCTGAGCTAGTCGTAGAATTTTTGGCGAAGGTCTGCGGCGCAGCGGCGGTATTTGCCTTAGAATTTTCAGCCAAGACCTGCGCCGTCCTGACGGAGCCCTCTTTAAAATTTGCGGGCGAAGCGGTGAGATTTTTAGCGGCGTTCGGCGCGGGCTTGACGGCATTATCAGTCTCAGAATTTCGCACAACTATGGCGGCGTTGTTCGCAGCGGAATTTTTAGCGAATTTAACGGCGTTATCTGTTGCTAAATTTCCGGCGGACGCGGAAGCGTCGTTTGTCGCGAAATTTCCCATGGATGCGGCGGTGCAGGCGGACGGGGTAAAATTTATCGCGGAATTTAAAGAGTGTGCGGCTAAACCCGTAGCGTCTGCAAGCCGCAAATAGGCTAAATTTATGGCGAAATTTACCGCTACGGCAAGCGCAGCGAGCAGCAAAATGCTAAGTTTGAGCGATAAAATTCTAGGATTTTTAATCTCTTTTAGGCTGAGCTTCAGCACCGCCAGGCGCATCAGAGCAAGAGCTGCAGGCAGCACCGCTAGCGTCACAAATAGTGCTGCGCCGCGCAGATCGGCTAGGCCTAGCGCCAAAGTAGCGCTTAATAGGATCGCGCCCGCGCAAGCAAAAACCCCGCTTATCAGCCTGCCTCTAAAAATTTTAATCAAAGTCCCGCCGCTGCGAAATAGCGCTGCGTTGGCGCGCTGCTTCGCCTCGTAAAAAAAGCTAAATAGCACCCGAAATAGCGCGTAAGCCCAAAACGCCGCCAGCGCGCAAAAGCCCGCATCGTCCAAATCCTGCGCGTAAAGCGCGAAGCAAAAAACGCTAACGATCAGCGCTAGCCTAAGCGCTATTTCACAGATCCAGCGGTGCGTCGTCGTCATCGAGCCTGTTTGCCTCATTGATCTTTGGAATGCCCATCTCTTCGATATTTAGAGGCGGCGCGGGTTTAAATTTCGCCTC
>CAUUQJ010000273.1:0-2544 GCA_963547085.1 uncultured Campylobacter sp.
CTCATCGTGGCGCTATTTTATGCGATGCTATTTCGCATCTTTCAGACCGCGAGCAAGTCGCCGAGTAACGTAAATTTCCTCTTTTGCCTCGGTATCGGCTTTATGTTTTTCTTTTCGTTCATTATCAATTCCTACGGCATTACGTCGATCTCGCCGGTTAAGGGTATCGCCGTGCCGTTTCTAAGCTACGGCGGCAGCCACCTGCTCGCGGCGTCGTTTGCGGTGGGGCTCGTTTTGATGGCGTCGAAAAGGGCGAAATTTTAAATCTTCTGCAGGCTTTGGAACGAGCGCTGTTTAAATTTAGACGTAAATTTAGAGCCGAATTTGCGCTTAAAATTCTACGCCGAAGCGCGCCTAGGCTCAAATTTAGGGGCGAAATTTTATAAATTTAAAGGAAAAGTATGGTCATAGCAATCAGCGGCGGCGGCACCGGCGGGCATCTGATAATCGCTAAAAATTTAGCCGCCCGCCTTGCGAAGCAGGGCACCAAGGCAATCTTCATCGGCTCAAATCGCGGGCAGGATCGCGCGTGGTTTGAGGGCAGCGAGCTTTTTGCGCGCACCTATTTTCTGCAAAGCTCGGGCGTCGTCGATAAAAAGGGCTTTGCCAAGCTAGCCTCGCTGCTAAATATCCTGCGCCTCTCGCTTGCGGCGCGTAGAATTTTAAAGCAAAACGGCGTCCGCGCGCTCATCAGCGTGGGCGGATACAGCTCGGCGCCCGCATCCATCGCGGCGATCCTTTCTCGCATACCGTTTTTTATCCACGAACAAAACGCCGTTTGCGGGCGTCTCAACCGCCTATTGAGACCATTTGCGCGCGCGTTTTACAGCTCCTATGAAAAGCCCGCGTTTGCTTATCCGATCGCGGATATTTTTTTTGAGACGGCGCGGCCGCGCACGGCGCTTAAGAGGGTCATTTTTTTGGGCGGCTCGCAGGGGGCGAGCTTTATCAACTCGCTTGCCGTGAAGCTTGCGCCAAAACTTTTGGGTCTCGGCTACGGCATGATCCATCAGTGCGGCGAGCGCGAGTTTGAGCGCATCTCGCAGACCTACGCGCAGCAGGGTCTGGATGTACAGCTCGTAGGCTTTTGCAAAAACATGCACGAGCTCATCGCAAGCGCCGATCTTTGCGTCGGACGCAGCGGTGCCAGCACGCTGTGGGAGCTTTGCGCAAACGGCCTGCCCGCGATATTCGTGCCGTTTCCGTTCGCGGCGGCGGATCATCAGTTTTATAATGCGAAATTTCTTAAAGAGCGCGGACTTTGCGAAATTTTACGTCAAGAGGACGCGAGCGGCGAGCGGATTTTAGATTTGATTCAGAGCTTCGACGTGGCGCGCGCGAGCAAAGGACTGCTTAAGCTTGCGGATAAAAACGGCGCGCAAGCGATAATCGACGACGTAATGAGTAAAATTTAAAAGGGCACAGGCGCGCTTGCATAAATTTGAGACGACCTCTGCACGAGGCTTTAAATTTATAAACCGATTAATTTGACTTTTGCTTTTGCGTAAATTTAACGTGGCGCTTCGGTTTGGGTAAAAATTTGAAATTTACATGCTTGTAGGCGAAGGACGTTTTTTGATTTGCGCAAATTTAAGCTCGCAAGCGAAGTGCGCAAAAGTGCATTGAGCCGTAAAATTATCTGAGCCTAAAGCTGATTATCGCATCGTCGTTTTCTTGTTGATATTTTTCAAATAGAGCCTGATATCTTTGCGATTTTGCCGGATCATTTGAATAAATTCCCACTAGAAAATAGCATGCCTCCGCAAATCGCAACTCACACGATCGCTCAAAGTATCGCGTACCAGTTTCTTTGTCATCGTCGTCAAAATACGCGACGTAACCGAACATGAAGCAGCCCTCGCCATTGCCGAGTTTGCATGCCTTTTTGTACAGTTTTCTGCCCTCTTGCGAATCTCTATCCTCGTAGCCTGCGAGTCTCGTGCAGCTTTCGCCGCCGTTAAGCTCGTAGCAACCTTTTTTAAGTAGATCTTTGGCGCCTTCTTGCGAAATTTCGCCATTTAGTAGCAGAAGGCTCGAAAGCACGGCGCAGGCATCGCCATCCCCGTCGTCGCAATCTTCGCGAAATCTTACGGGATTTTTCATTTTTAAAGTGCCGTCTTTGGTGCGAATAGAAATTTCTTTAGGATTTTTGTTTGCGTCTTCGTTTGCTTGATTGATAGGAATTCGGGTTTCATTTAAAATCTCCGTGCGAAAAGGCGCTTTTATCGCTATAAAAACCGCGACTATACATACGACGACGAGAGGGAGGATTTTCGGCGTAGAGCGATTATTGCGTGGAGTGCGGAGGTCTGCATCTTTGATCGATTGCTCACCCCTTAAAGTAGCGACGGAGGGCTTGGTGCTCGGTTTTTGGCTTAAATTTGCGGCCGAACTTGCGCCTGGTTTTTCGGCCAGATTTACGGCGGCGTCCGCATTCGGATCTGCATTAGCGTCCGTCTCGCGCACATTTTCGTTTGAGCTTTTTAAATTTTTGCCCCGTTTTTCTCTCAGCTCATTTATGCGTTGTATGATTTCTTCGTTATT
>CAUUQJ010000274.1:0-2540 GCA_963547085.1 uncultured Campylobacter sp.
ATAAAAAATTTCATACTTTCTTAAAATTTTAAGGCGTGGAATTTTGCCGCGGGAATTGATTTCTGAACTCTGCCGTGAAATTTTAGCTATGGAATTTCATCGCGAAATTTTAACTATGGAATTCCGCCCATAAATTTCATCTTCGAATTTCGTTTATGGAATTTTACAGGCGTGGTTCTAGGTAAAATTTCATGGGCGAAATTTGTTTTATAATTTCGCGGCAAAATTTCGCCATAGAATTCTGTCTTAAAATTCCGCCGCAGACTGAAAAGGCGCGAAATTTCATAAGCGAAATCCCGCGCGGAATTTTAATCCGCGGATTTACAGGCAGAATTCCGCTTAAGTTTTAGATCGAAAGGATAGCGATGAAGACGTTAAAGTTCGTTTTACGCAAGGTTTTTAAATTTATATTTCTGTTTTGGGTGGTCATAAGCTCGCTTTTCGGCACATATATGATCGCCGATAAATTTTTTCGGTCGTACCGTCGTATCATGGGCGCTAATCCGTGATTTTAGCAGCACTTCGCTGGATCTTAAGGATTTTAGCATCAGCACCCGCTTAAGAGCCACTACTATCGGCGGACGATTATGGCGCGACGAGCGCGAGCCTGAGCCCGACTTCTCGGACGACAACTCGACCGGCGCTCCGTATGAACTAAGTATAAAATTTGAGCGCGTGAGCGCGCCAGGGATCATGCTGAAACATATCAAACTCGAGCAGGTGCAAAGCGGGCGCGTCGTTTTTGAAAAGGATGAGCTGGAGGTGCCGATAGGGATGGGCTATAGCGGTTACAAAAGCGGTAGTTTAGTGATACCTGATCTCGATTCTACGCATGTCAAACACAGACTGAGCGCCGAAATATGCGTGCCTGACGGCACTTGCACAAAGTTTGTGCATTATTTCTTGCCATACAGACATATAGAGGGCACAGCGGCTCTGCGAGGTATTTTTTAGCCGCGAAAGATTCGGTGTGAAATTTTAAAACATAAAATTTACGGCGGCATGGGTTAATTTGGCTGAATAAACGAATAGATTATCAATGCCCGCAACGCGGTATGGTTTATTTGTGTGGCGGAATTTTACCGCTCGCCAGGAATTTGTGATTTCGGGGCGCATAAAATTTATAGCGCAGCGTGAAATTCTAGCCGGCAAAAATTTATGCCCTATTCCGGCACCGATAAATAAATCTGCTAACAAATCCCGAGAGGCGACAATCTATAAAATGATAAATTTACAATGCAGCGATTGGGTATAAAATTTTAAAATTACCGGCAAAAATATCATGATTTAAAAGTGCGTTACATATTATAAAATGCGCTTTATTATCATTCGCCCTTTTATAATTTTCAGTATTTTTGCTAGCCGTTTCAAAAACGCTTTGCAAAATTTAGACTATATTAAAGCTTAAAATGCACCTATTACGTATTTTTCGACCTATTCAAAATTTTATACTTCTTAAAAAATCAAAATTTCAAGCATTTAAAATTTATCCCTAAATTTAAACTGCAATTTAATTAAACATTAAAAATCTTTGTATTATTATTCGCCGCGTTAATAATCAATTCTATAATCATTAAGTAAGGAAATATAAATGTTTAGAAGATTCTCTCTCTCTCTCTATGCCTCGCTGCTCTTTTATGGCTCGCTTTACGCGGAAGAGCCCGCCAACTCACAAGAACTGGGAACTATCCAGGTAACGGGCAATGTCGATTCGCAAAGCGTAGCCGAGCAAAAGGTCGGTGAGACTAAGACTACTGCGCAGACTATAAAGAAGCAGCAGATCACCGATAGTAGAGACTTGGTGCGATACCAAACCGGTATCACGGCGGTCGAGACGGGCAGATTCGGCGCTAGCGGATACGCTGTTCGCGGTGTGGACGAAAACCGCGTGGCTATCACAGTGGACGGACTTCGTCAGGCAGAGACTTTAAGCTCGCAAGGCTTTAAAGACCTCTTTGAAGGGTATGGAAATTTTAACAACACAAGAAACGGCGTAGAGATGGAAAACGTCAAAACGGCCAATATCACCAAAGGAGCCGACTCTATAAAAGCAGGAAGCGGTGCACTCGGCGGATCGGTTATGTTTGAAACCAAAGACGCTAGGGATTTCTTGACAGAAAAGAATTACCATTTCGGCTTTAAGCAGGGCTATCAAAGCGTCGATAGTCAAAATTTTCACTCCTTTACCGGTGCGGCTAGATACGGCTGGTTTGATCTTTTGGTTATAAATACCGATAGACACGGACATGAAAGAAAAAACTATTTCTACGACATATATGATAGTAAAGAGGATAAACTTCACATAGGTAAAACTCGCGAAAAGGCGGACCCATACACCATAACCAAAAAAAGCACGCTCGTAAAGGTAGGGTTTCAGCCGGGCGATGAGAATAGATTTTCGGTCGCGATAGATGACTCGAAGCAAAATTCTGACGGCGAAGATCTTTCTTATACGTTAAGAATGGGTAGCCGTCCAGATGCTCCAGAACGATATGGAAATAGGACAAACCACGATAGCTCTACCAGAAGAAATGTACAGC
>CAUUQJ010000275.1:0-2529 GCA_963547085.1 uncultured Campylobacter sp.
AATTTTGCTATCATATAAATTCCGCTCACACGGAATTTTGAGCCAACGCAATTCCGCAAAATTCTACGACTTAGATCATCGTAAAATTTTGCGGTTTAAAATTCTGCTTGCAAAGCCTTTTACGGCTCTACGATCTTGAGAATTCCACGATCGCTTTGGCAAGCTCTCTAGTAGGATCGACGAAAATTTTATCGCTTTTGATTAACGGCAAAAATAGCGGCAGCTCCGTGCAGGCAACGACATAAATATCAGCATCGATTTTGCCTAGCAAATTCTCAAAAGCCCCCACGTATTCGGCAGTCTTGCCCGCCTTAACGCCTTTGTAGATACAATCCATTAAGACTGCTTGATTTTCTTCGCCGAGATCCACGCTGATTAGCCCCGCTTCTTTGAGCGGATCGTCGTAAATTTTAGCTTTTTTTGTACCGATAGTGGCTAGCACAGCGATTTTATGGGCGTTTGGATAATTTTTGCGGATCGCTTTTACGGTGACCTCGGCGATATGAATTAGCGGGATTTCCGCCGCAGCTTCTACATCGTCTGCGAAAAAATGCGCCGTGTTGCACGCCATCGCAAACGCCTTGCAGCCTGCATTTTTGAGCCTAACGGCACTCTCGCTTAGGCGCGGAAGCGGATTTTCGCCTTTACCTAAGATAAACGCCGTGCGATCTTCGATCTGCGGATAGCTATCAATTACGAGCGGGATATTTTCTTGATCGCTGCTCGCCGCAGTCTCTTCTATGATCTTCATATACAGATCCGCACTCGCTAAAGGTCCCATTCCACCGATAATCCCAACTCTTTTCATAGCTCGTCCTTTCTAAATTTTACTTTGGCTAATTTTCCCACTTACTCATATCCATTTCGTTTTCGCTCTTTGCGACGTAGATCGACGCCACAACATCGCCCGTTACATTCATCGAGGTTCGCCCCATATCCAAAATCGCATCAATGCCCAAAATCATTCCGTAAGCGATCGCTACATTACCGCTTACCTTGACGCCGATAGATTCGAGCACTAAAAGCAGCATCAGCGCACCAGCTCCCGGAACTCCGGCAGTTCCGATCGCAGCAAGCATCGAAGTGATAATGATCGTGAGGTAGTGGCTGCTATTTAGATCGATACCGCAAGCATTAGCGATAAAAAGAGTGCACACGCCCAAATACACGGTCGTGCCGTTCATATTCACAGTAGCGCCCACGGGCAAAACAAAGCCGTAGATCGCCTTTGGAATTCCCATATCTTCGGCGGTTTGCATCGTAATCGGAAGCGTGCCATTGGAGCTGCGAGTAACAAAAGCCGTAAGCATCGGCGGGCGCACTTTTTTAAGGAATTTAATCGGGCTAACTCCGATAAGCATACAAATAACACAATAAACCGCAAATACTTGGATCGCAAGTCCCACGTATAGGGTAATCGTGACGTTTAATAGCGAGCTAAAAGCCTCGATACCGCTTTTATTAAACACTACAAACATTAGCGCAAAAACGCCGATTGGTGCGTATTGCATCACCCAGTGCACGACCTTAAACATAATCTCGCTCATTCCGTCGAAAAAATTATAAACCGTATCGGCGGAGCTTTTGATACGCGCGTCGCTACTATCGCGGCAAAACGCAAGTCCCACGCCGAAAAATAGACAAAACGCGATAATCGGCAAAATTTCGCCTTTGGCTATGGAATCAAAAGGATTCGTAGGAATTATATTAAGCAAAATTTTACTCATACTAGGCGCGTTTGCTGCCTTTTCGACGGCCTTGGACGCATCGCTTAGATCAAGCCCGCTACCTGGAGAAAATATAAACGCACACGCTAGGCCGATGACGATCGCAAAAAGCGTCGTTATAGCGTAAAATATGATCGCCTTAACGCCTACTTTGCCAAGGTGCGCGGGCGAGATGCTGCTCGTGCCTACGATGAGCGAACAGATGATGATCGGCACCATGATCATCTTTAAAAGCCGCACAAAAAGATCTCCCAAAGGCGTTAAAATCGCCACCCACGTGGTATCGCCCACCGGCATATTTTTAGGTAGTAACATACCGATCGCAGAGCCCAACACTAAAGCGATAATGATGCGCCAAAGCAAGCTTGAGTTAAAATAAAAAGCTAAAATTCCGCCTTTTTTCGTTTGATTTTCTGACATGGACATCTCCCTGCACTAAGAATTTTAACGGAATTCTACCGCAACTTGCCATAAAATAAAATTTAATCAGTCGCCAAATGAAAGTTAAATTTGAAAATTCGATCACAAGCTTAACCGCATTTTAAAGCGAGAATTACGCAACAGACTTTGTCTTTTGAAGTTATAAAGCGGAATTTCAAAGGAAAAACGACGCATGAAATTTATAGAATTTTGCGGATTTTGGTGTGGTGAAAAGCCTAAATTTTGTGGTGGTGGGCTCACTAGGACTTGAACCTAGGACCATCCGGTTATGAGCCGGATGCTCTAACCAACTGAGCTATGAGCCCGCCAGCGGTAAAAAAGAAATGTGATTTTACAAAAATAATCTTAAAACGGCGTTAAA
>CAUUQJ010000276.1:0-2505 GCA_963547085.1 uncultured Campylobacter sp.
AATTTAAGCGGATGGCTCTCGTTTAGCTTATTCATCTTCTCCCAGACGTTTATCGCCGCCCTTGGATCGTATCCCGCGCGCGCCATCAGCTCGACGCCCATCAGATCGGCCTCTGTCTCATGCGTGCGCGAAAACGGCAGCGTGAATGTGTACTGCGCCGCCATGTTCAAAGCCGCTGAGCCCAGATCTCCAAGCCCTGCTGCAGAGCTTGCTACGGCGATACCGACATCTTTCATCTGTTCAGTCGAGGCTCGCTCGCGGCTGTGTTCGCGCAGTGCGTGAGACATCTCGTGCCCCAAAATAGCAGCCAGCTCGGCATCGGTAAGCTTAAGCTTTTCGATGATGCCCGTATATACGACGATGCGACCGCCAGGCATACACCAAGCATTGATCGTAGGGTCGTTGATGACGTTTACCTGCCAGTTCCATTTCAGTGCGTCTTTGCGAAATGCGCCGACTTGAGCGATTAGGCGCTTCGAGATGCCTCTAACGCGATCAGTTAGCTTTTTATCGGTATTTAGGACGTGCTTGGCGTTTGCTTGGGCGGTAATCTGCTTGTAGGCAAGCGCGGCACTTTGATCCATTTCGGCTTCGCTTACGGTGATAAATTGCGAGCGGTCGATACCTACGGCGCCGCCTTGCGTGGTACTCGCACAGCCGCTAAAAATTATCATCGCAGCAAAGGATATTAAAAGAGCTATTTTTTTCATCTTTTCTCCTTAAAATTTTGCGGCGATTTTAGCGAAATTTGATTAAATTTTTAGAATTTTATTTTGGATCACCGGATTTTGCAGACGGGATCGATCTATTTGGAATTTACCGTGAAATTTAAGGACGCCCGTCGCCTTTAAAATAGGATTGGGCTTTGTAATTTAGCGATAAAATTTAGCGGTGATTTCGCAGAATTTTATCGCGGCGTAAACGAGGCATTGCTATGTGAAAATAGTGGGTTTTAATCTAAGCGCGACGCTGCATAAACAAAGCACCTCTGCGCCCAAATAGAACAGGAGGATCGCGGTTTTAAATTTACGCAACGATAAATCCGGTAGAATTTTATTTACACAAGGCGCTCGGTTCGGGCGGATAAGAGCAATTTGAAATTTGCACAATCAAATCGCGCGATAAGATGGGCTCGGATGTTGCTATGATTTGAGATGAGCCGCGTTAGTATTTTGTGCGCATAAATTCTAATTATTAACTTGGCAAAAGGCACTACACCACTGCATCTTGTGCTGCAATGAAATTGCGTTTTATTGGAATTGAAATGATCGCAGAAATGTCAAACGCCATAAGTGCTTTTTCTTAGAATTTATCTCGCGAAATTTCATTTGCGCGTCGGGATAAAATTTCAAACTTGCAAACCGTGCTATATCACTTTGGGGCGGAATTTTAAATTTTATGCGTTTAGAATTTTAAAATTCGGCTACGCAAATTTGTACGATGAAATTTTAAGCTTAAAAATCTGCGCCGTTTTTGGAATTTTATATATGCTCTGGCAGCTATAAAATTTTACATTTAGAATTTTATAGCTACGGCAAGATTTGGTTGGATCGGGGTCTCGCATCGCCGTAGGATTTTTGGCGGCACGGAATTTTGCAGCGCACATCTAAATTTAGTTATGCAAAATTCGTAAAATTCTTTATCAGTATGGAATTTTACAGCGCCGTTAAAACACATAAAGAATTCTGCGCAGGCCTCGCAAACTCTAACGAAAACTCCATTATTTGGAGGGTGCGGACTTTAAAGCAAGCGAGTAAATTTTGCAGCGCAAAGCAGCGAGCGCCGAGTGTTCGCCGCTAGGGATTTCGCACCTGTGGCGCCCATTTAGTCCTTTTTGGACTTTAGCTTGGCGATCGTTTCTTTTGCAGCCTCGTAAGCCTTAGCGCTCATCTCGCGCGCCCTTTCGCTTACGTTCTTGGCGACGTCAGAGCTTTTTAGCTCGGCAAATTTTTGGCTCATCTTCTTTTCAAACTCGCTAAGCTCTTTTTTGATTGCGTCCAGTTTCTCGTCCAGATCGAGGTTTTCGATGATTTTGGCGCTTTTTTGGCTCAGCTCTTGAGTGATTTCGCGCGCTTTGGCGCTCGCCTTTTTTGCGCGCTCGCCAAGCTCGATCTCGCCGATTTTGGCGCTTAGTTGCTCGGCAAGATCGCTTGAAATTTTTCTAAATTTAGCCAGGTAGCCGCCGAATTCTTCATCGGCGATCCTCGCGATCTCGCTTTTAGCGGGCTCCTCCGAGCTTGCGACCGCGTCGCTTAGCACGGCGCTAAATAGCTCGCTCATCTGCGAAATTTGAAGTCTTTCGTTCTCTAGGCTCTGTGCGTCGCTTGCTGGCGAGAAACTTAGCTCGTCGCGGTATCTTTCGGCGGCTTTGTTTATGCCGTCGTAGCAGCCTAAAATCGCGCCTCTAATCAGCGCAGAGGCGGTATTTTTGCTCTCGTTTGCGACGAAAATCGCGCGATTTATGATGATTTTTGAAATTTCTTTAGTGCGGAATTTCGTAAATTC
>CAUUQJ010000277.1:0-2503 GCA_963547085.1 uncultured Campylobacter sp.
TAAAGCTTCGCATCCATGTTCGCTCCTTAGCTAAATTTCATTTGAAATAATAGAACAAATTTCCGCCGTACTCAAGATCCACGAACTCCTTGCTGTCAAAAAACAGCTTAAATTTCAGGCAGCTCAGATATTTGGCGTCCTGCGCTTTCTCTATAAAATTTCTTATCAGTCACTCTATCTTTCCGCCCCCTTCGCGGCGTGCCGCATCTTGCCTCGTGAAATAAAAAACTACGGGCGCGTCGGACACCGCTGCGATATACCAAATTTTAAGCGGCGCTAAAAGCTCGCTTCGGTTTCGCAGCAGCTCCTCTACCGCGCATTGGATCAGATCGGTGCGGATCTGTGACTCGAAGGACTCGACCGAGATATAAAAGCTCTTAAGTCTGTTTAGTTTCTCGAAAAGCGGCGTGCGGGCAAGGTAGTGCTCGATGCACTTTTTATCGGTGATTTTTGCGGCATCTTTATCGAAGCGAAGCACGATTTTAAGCCACGCCGAGTCCCTGCCCGCGCCGTAAAACGCGCTGATCGCTCGAGTTTTAAATTTAGCGTCTATGAACTCTATCAGACCCCTGACGTTTTCACTATTTTCGACTTTGCCCTCTATGATCTCTTTACAGCGCCTGCTCTGATGCGGGCTTAGATCGCAAAACATCGCGTACTTTAAAATTTAAGCCAAATTTACTCTGCGCTATAAGCCTGCAGCATATCGAAGGTCGGAGCGAAAAAGAGCGCGCCCGTCTTTGCGACGCTGAAATCTAGCAGGCGGTCGTAGTTGCCTCGCGGGCGGCCGATAAATATGCTCTCAAGCATCAACTCCAGCGTGCTAAAGGTGCTTGCGTAGGCGATGAAGTAGGTTCCCGTCTCGCCGCCTTGCATAAACGGCATATTGCCGCGCACGACCTTTTTGTCGTCGCCGACATTGGCTGCGGCGGAGTGCGAGTTGCTAGGTTTTATCTCCTCGCTCATCTCGATGTCGTTTTGTTTGCTACGCCCGATGACGCGCTCCTGATCGGCGACGCCCGCGGCGTTCCACGCGCTCATATCGTGGATGTATTTTTGCACGAAAAGATAGCTGCCGCCCTTGTACGCCGCATCCTCGTCGCCTACTTTGGCGAAAAAGTCGCGATCTGCGCCTTGCGGATTTTCGGTGCCATCCACGAAGCCGATGATGGCGCGTCCGTCGTAGTATTTAAAGCCGCAGATCTCCTCCTCGCAGGTCGCAACGTCCTTTAGCGCGGCTCTGATCTCGCTTGCCATATCGTAGCAAACGGCCTGATTTGCGGCTCTGATGTGGATATGAATATCGCCTCCGGTAGCGGGCGCGATGTGCTTGTCACCTCTAATCTCTTCAAAATTTTTTAGCTCTTTCGGCAAAGGCTTCGGCAAGCCGAGCATTTTCCACGCCTCAAAGCCCACGCCCAGCACGCAGCTTGTTTCGCTAGCCGCGCCGAATCTCGTAACGGCGGTTTTGTTTAAATTTATCACCAGAGCGCAAAGGCCCTCGAAAGCCTTTTTGCAGGCGGTTTTGTCTGTGCTAAAACGCCAGGTCATAAATACGGTGTTATTGCCGGGCGCGTCGGTTACGTTTTGGGATTTTGCGTGTGCACAGGCACAACTTTTTTCTTCGCTCATTTTCTCTCCTTCAAAGTAAAATTTAAAAGTAATTTTAGCGCAATATCGGTAAATAGCAGGCACAGAGATAGAATTTAGGCGGCTTTCGGGTTTGATTTTCGGCGGAGGAAATTTTATCTTTGATCGTTAAATTTGCGACGGCGATAAAATTTTGGCTTTAAATTTATAAAATTTGCGCCGAGTTGAAAAGCGAAATTTCAGAGCTTTGCGGGGATGAAATTTTAAGACAGTGGCAGATGGGAAGGGATTCGAACCCTCGAAAGCTTGCACTTTACACGCGTTCCAGGCGTGCTCCTTCAACCGCTCGGACACCCATCTAAATTAAAAGTCGCGATTATAGCGAAAATCTAAAATTTTGCCAAATTCCGTTTCGGCGCGCAACTCGTTTCGCCTTTAAATTTAAGACGCAGCGCTTGGAATTTCGCCGCAGCGCTTGGAATTTTGCCACAGCGCTTGAAATTCTATCGCAACGCTTGGAATTTCGCCGTGCCGCGAAGCCAAGCCGCTTTGCACTTTCTAGCCGAGCGGCGATTTCACCTTGCTGCGGCCATTTTAAAATTTAGATTATCTTTGAAATTTGGATTTGCCGCCCGCCGCAGGGCTAAATTTAAAAAGCGCAAGCAGATTTTTTAACGATCCGCTTGCGCCGTAAAAGCCGAGCTGCGCTTTAAATTTTAGGGGTATTTTAAAATTTCGCGCCGCCCGTAAATTTATAAAGCTAATTAAAGATTCTATCCTTCGGGAAGGCGGACATATCGGGCTGCACGTCCTTCTCCGCGCCTAAAAGCGCCTTTATTTCGCTATCCTCGATGCTAAAGCCGCCGCCGAGCGCCTTGTAGGCGTTTACCGTCGCGCTTAGCACGTCAAGATC